>NZ_JOMN01000009.1:0-125742 GCF_002153485.1 Acetobacter sp. DmW_043
TTTCACAGTAGGCAATGCCTTCACGAAGATCAGCCATGGCTTTCTCTTCCAGCTTCAGGTCGCACTCGAGAATTTCTTTAACATCCTGACCAATCAGAATGGTGTTGAGGCGCTGTACGTTTGGCAGACCGCCAAGATAAAGAATACGCTCAATCAGCCAGTCGGCATGACGCATTTCTTCAATAGATTCTTCGTACTCTTTCTTACCCAGAAGAGTAACACCCCAGTGGCGCAGGGTACGGGCATGAAGAAAATACTGGTTAATAGCTGTCAGTTCGTTTGTCAGCTGAGTGTTAAGATGTTCGATAACTTTTGGATCTTTAGCCATATGCTCTCTCATTTTCTTGTTAGGAAATGAATGTCTTGAGCATTATGTAGAGCATTCCCAGGCGATGATCAATAAAAATAATCAGAGATACTTTTATAGTGATCTAATTGATTATTAATATCAACAAAAAAATATAATATATTTGTATTTTTTCTGTGAAAAATATCTGGATTTTTATATTTACTTGAAATGATAATTATTTTTAACTGGAGTTCTTTTTTAATCTGGTAAAGAAAGAGCACTGTTTTGATGGAAGTTTTCAAGTCGCTTTAAAAGAGATTGACGTAAAGCTATCGCTTTATCGTGGTTTAGTTTGTTTAAAGCACGTTGCATTGCGAAGAGAATATCAGACGTTGCATCAGGCAATGCTTTCTCCCACCAGAGAAGGGCTTCTTCTGTTTTTTTATTTTCTATCAGATAAGTCGCGTAATTATGTTGTCCTCTGTAATCACCATTTTCTGCTGATTGCCTGTACCATTCAACTGCAGCGTTCCTGTCCTGTTTGATTTCCCAGCCTTCCTCGAGAAAACGGGCAAGAATATTCATAGATTTAGCATGCCCGTTATGTGCAGCCTGCTGAAAAAGCATCAAAGCTTTTTTTAGGTTTTGTGGCATACCAAGACCACGCATGAAGAGGATTCCTAAATTGTAGCGTCCCCATTCGTCATCGAGTCGGGCTGCATTTTCATAACATTCTGCTGCAAAGAGTAAGTTGACGGTATCTCCCCAGCCAAAGTGAGCACAGCGTCCGAGCATATTCCAGGCAGGGCCATAACCGGCGTCAGCAGCTATTCTAAACCAAACGCGGGCTTGTGCCGGGTTGGAGGGAACATATGTGCTGTTGAGAAGAATTTTACCCCAGAGCACCTGTTCGAGGCAGTGCCCCAGAAAAGCTTTCTGACGAATCTCTTCTATGTCTGGTGGAAGAGACAGAGCAGCTTGTTCTTTTTTTTGTTTTGCAAACAGTGCCAGCCATTTTTTTTGTGTCATCGATATTGCCCTGTTTGCTTGCTTATTTGAGAATAATTATTATTAAAGAAAAGCTAAAATCAAGGCAAGGAATCAGGTGAAAAAGGAAACTTTATAAAATACATAAAATTATAGTATATTTAATATACAACTATTAACATTAGTTATTTTTTTTATGTTTTATATTTTGATTATTTTTTAAGTGAAATACAATTCATTAAAAATTAACAATGTCATGATAACGTCATATTTTAGAAAGGATTATATGTAAAATTAGAGTAACAAATATATGATTTTCAGAAAAAATAATACGAAAATATATAGTTTTATATTGACATCTTTTCGTTGTTGGTTTTAGAAAATTAATGTTACGAAATGAAACAACAATGTTTTCAGGGGTTTTGAGGTGTGTTTGCAACCCGTACGATAATGCGATGTAGGCATTAAGCCATTAAGGCAGTTTGCCTTTGAAAAGCTGACAGCTGCTTAGGCTGTCTTATAAAAAATAATAGCTGCGTGCTTATAAGGTTGTCGTGCTGTGTTACTCTCTAAAATTATTGAAATTGATGGTGTTTTTCTTGGAACCGCCGTGTTTTCGGATCAGGAAAGTCATCCGCGTTTTTATGCCGCACATGAGAGTGTGCGTGGAATTCATGATGCTGTAAAACCTGATTTTTGCGGTTTACTTCAGCATGTTGCTCGTCAGTTCCGTTGCAATCGTTTCAACGTCAGGCCAGCCTGAAAACAGATAAAGATGAGAATATGATCCTGCAGCTGGTTATGCTGCAGGGTAAATTTTAAATTCTAGTTGCATATGATTATTAATTGCACTAAAAGGGTCGTAAGCCGGATGTAGGGTATGGGGGCGTACCTGGTACATCCTGGCGTCGTGCCCATAAAAAAACCTGATGCTGCGCTTTATAATAATAAAAAAGCAGCATCAGGTTTTTATTGCACTGAGTATGCACTGACATACTCAGTTCGAATCCTTCAGTTCAGAACAGTATCTTTTTCTTCATCGTCATAGTTGCGAATCTGAGGGCTCTGTCCGGGCTTAGGTTTAAACTCGCCTTTGCGCAGTGCTGTCTCAATATCTTCGAGCGATGCCCCTGCTGTTTCAGGTACATAAAAATAAACGAAAATAACAGAAGCCAGATTCACAGCAGCATAAACCCACATGGTGCCACCAAGGGTAACAAGCTGCACCAGTGTCAGTGCTGTTGCTGTTACCAGCAGGTCAGCACCCCAGAGTACAGCAGCATGAACGCTGGTTGCAGCGGCACGCATAGAAAGAGGGAACAGCTCAGCCCCCAGGAGCCAGCCTACGACCTGTATGCCACCTGAATTGAACATCATGAACAGCAGGAGAAAGAGAATTGTAATCCAGCTGCCAGCACTGCCTTTGTCAGGATGGATGGCAAACATAATACCCAGGCCGATCAGGCTGATAACTGAGCCTGGTCCCATAATTAAAACAAGGCGACGGCGACCGATTTTATCAACCAGCAGACAGCCAAGCAGTGTCATAACCAGGTAAACAACAGCAACACCAAGGCTGGCCAGCAAAGCGGCTGAATGACCGAATCCTGCATCGGACAAGAAGGTCGGTGTATAGTAAATCATCATCTCCAGACCGCCTGCCTGTGTAAAAAAGGCGATACCCAGAGCAGCGATAAGAGCCGGACGGGCAAAGGGTAATTTCAGTCCTTTCCAGCCCCGTTCGTTTTCATTGATATTTGAAGCATTTTCGTGAATTTCGTGAATTTCACGTTTGATTGTTTTGCGTGAAGTTCTCACCCGGCTCAGTTGCTCTACCGCAGAGGCCAGCCCTTCGTTTTCAGCTGTCCAGCGAGGACTTTTGGGCATGAAAAACATGCAGATAAACACAAAAGCGGCCGGTAGTGCTGCAATGGAGACCATGGGTCTCCATCCCCAGGCATCACGCATAGTAAAGCCAACCAGGTTGGCAAGAAAAATACCGACACCAATTGCAACATTAAAGAGCGTGACGAGGTTGCCGCGTCTGCTGGCCGGCGCGAGTTCGGAAATATAAGTTGGTACAACCTGTGTTGCACCCCCTACTGCCAAACCAAGAAAAACACGTGCTATAACTAAAAAAATCATATCGGGCGCATAAGAACAGGCCACAGCACCAATAACAAAAATGGCTGTGACAAGCATGACAGATATACGACGACCAAATTTTTCAGAGAAGTATGAGACACCAAGAGCACCTGTAACGGCACCAATAAGAATAGCAGAAGTAACGATTTCTTCCTGACCAGAGGTCAGATGAAAATCTTTTGTTATGAGCAAAAGTGCTCCGGATATGATGCCAGTATCATATCCGTAAAGCCCACCACAAATAGCGGCAACAAAGGCGGCTATCCATAAGAGGAGGTTGGCATTAGGAGAGATTTCAGTGTTATTTATGGCTTCCTGAGCGCGTTTCTTTTCTGTTTGCATATTTTATACATGCCATATTTGTTGTGATTTTGCAAAGACTTGATTGCTTTTGTGTTAGAAAGCTCAACTCCTGCACAGATGCTTGACATTTTCAAACAGAAAGTTATTTCATGAAAACTACCAAGGGGGGTTCCGGCAAGGAACTGAGAGGCTACTGGTTCTGCTGGTCAGAACGCGTGGCGACCCTGCCGTTCGCAGCATGTAGCTGCGACGGGGAACCTGATCCGGGTCATGCCGGCGGAGGGACTGGTGAAATGAAAAAACGACCGGTGTAGTTCTGTGACCTCTCCTGTGGGGTGCCTGCCGGGTTTTTTCTGCTCTCCGCTCCTCCGTAATGAGGAGTAAGCGAGATGACTGCCCCTGTTGAAACTAAAAAAAATCAGGCGCCGGATGTCAGGAGCATGTTTGCTGCTGATCCCGGGCATGTGACAACTGGTCCTGTACGTGGTTCACGCAAAGTCTATTCAAGCCCTGAAGGCCACCCGGATATCAGTGTTCCGTTTCGGGAAATTAAGCTCGACCCGTCAGCGAAGGAAAAACCTTTGTGGGTGTATGACACTTCTGGCCCGTATACCGAGACAGATGCGCAGATAGATTTGCGCCAGGGTTTGTCAGAGGTGCGTACCGGGTGGCTTAAAAAACGTAATTTCCAGCAGGTCACACCACGTGCTGTGAAACCTGAAGATAATGGTAACGCCCAGGGTGAGCATCTGGTGCCTGCCTGTCCTGCACCTCATGCCGTTTTAAAAGGCGCTGAAGGGCAGATGGTCACGCAATATGAGTTTGCACGTGCGGGTATCATTACAGAAGAAATGATTTACGTTGCACACCGCGAAAACCTTGGCCGCCAGATTGCTGCTGAGGGAGCCGCTGCACGTCTTCAGGATGGTAACTCATTTGGTGCCTCTGTGCCTGAGTTTGTAACGCCTGAGTTTGTCAGGCAGGAAATTGCCTGCGGCCGTGCCATTATTCCGGCTAACATTAATCACCCTGAGCTTGAGCCGGTGATTATCGGGCGTAATTTTCTTGTTAAGGTGAACGCTAATATTGGCAACTCAGCAGTGACCTCCACTGCGGCTCAGGAGGTGGAAAAGCTTGTCTGGGCGATTCGCTGGGGTGCGGATACGGTCATGGACCTCTCAACAGGTCGTAACATTCATAATATTCGTGACTGGATTCTTCGTAACTCGCCAACACCCATCGGTACAGTGCCACTTTATCAGGCGCTTGAGAAAGTTGGTGGTGATGTCAGCAAACTCAGCTGGGAAGTTTTTCGTGATACACTGATCGAGCAGGCTGAGCAGGGAGTGGATTATTTTACCATTCATGCGGGGGTTCGCCTGCAGCATGTGCCGCTCTCAGCCAGCCGTGTGACAGGCATTGTATCACGTGGCGGGTCGATCATGGCAAGCTGGTGCCTCAACGGGCATCGTGAGAGCTTTTTGTATGAGCATTTTGAAGAAATCTGCGACATTATGCGCGCTTATGACGTCTCCTTCTCTCTGGGAGATGGTTTGCGCCCGGGTAGTATTGCCGATGCGAATGATGCTGCGCAGTTTGCTGAGCTGGAAACCCTTGGTGAGCTGACCAAAATTGCCTGGGCAAAAGGGTGTCAGGTGATGATCGAAGGGCCTGGGCATGTGCCTATGCACAAGATCAAAGAAAATATGGATAAACAGCTCAAAGATTGTGGTGAGGCTCCTTTTTATACGCTTGGGCCACTAACCACTGATATCGCACCTGGTTATGACCATATTACCTCAGCTATTGGCGCTGCTATGATTGGCTGGTTTGGCACCGCAATGCTGTGTTACGTCACGCCAAAAGAGCATCTGGGGCTGCCAGACCGTGATGATGTGAAAACCGGTGTTATCACCTATCGCCTGGCTGCTCATGCGGCTGACCTGGCTAAAGGTCACCCCGCGGCAAGGCTGCGTGATGATGCGTTAAGCCGTGCACGGTTCTCATTCCGCTGGGAGGATCAGTTTAATCTGTCTCTCGACCCTGATACGGCATGTGCCTATCATGATGAAACAATGCCACGTGAAGCGCATAAAACAGCACATTTCTGCTCTATGTGCGGGCCTAAGTTTTGCTCTATGCGCATTAGCCAGGACATTAAAAAAGATGCTGAGCGTCTCGCCGGACTGGAAGAGAAAAGCGAAGAGTTCCGCAAGGCTGGCGGTAAAGTTTACATTCCGGCTGAATAAAACAGGTTTTTTGGGTGCTTAAAAACACGTCAGGGGAGGGTAAAAACCCTCCCCTGACTGAAGTCTGAAGGTTTTAAAAAACGCGTCAGACTTCCTGTAATTGTGCTGAAAAATTCTCAAGCCAGTGAATGGTGTAGTCACCTTTCTGAAACTCAGGATTTTCAAGAATACGACGGTGCAGAGGAATAACCGTCTTAATCCCTTCAACAACAAACTCATCAAGAGCGCGTTGCATCCGGGCAATCGCTTCTGCACGTGTTGGTGCATGAACGATGACCTTAGCGATCATGCTGTCATAGTAAGGCGGTACGCGATAGCCGGTATAAAGTGCACTATCAACGCGCACACCCAGTCCACCTGGCGGGTGATAAACTGTTACAGTACCGGGGCAGGGTGAGAAGTCGTTAGGGTCTTCAGCATTGATACGACATTCAATGGAATGACCAGAGAATGTTACATCTTTTTGTGTGTAACCAAGTTTCTCACCGGCTGCGATACGAATCTGCTCACGCACAAGGTCAACGTCACTGACCATTTCTGTCACAGGATGTTCAACCTGAAGACGTGTGTTCATTTCGATAAAGCAGAACTGGCCATCCTGATACAGGAACTCAAGAGTGCCAGCGTTACGGTAGCCCATTTTTGACAGGGCTTCGGTAACGGTCTTACCAATTTCATCACGCTGTTCTGCTGAAATAGCAGGTGACCCGGCTTCTTCAAGCAGTTTCTGGTGGCGACGCTGTAAAGAGCAGTCACGCTCACCAAAATGGACGACATTATTATAGTTATCGCCAAGAATCTGAAGCTCTATATGACGGGGCTTATCCATGTATTTTTCAAGATAAACTGCGTCATTGCCAAAAGCTGCACGAGCTTCTGTACGGGCTACATTCCAGGCTTCTTCCAGGTCAGCTTCGGTCGGAGCAACTTTCATGCCACGGCCACCACCACCTGCTGCAGCTTTAATCAGCACAGGATAGCCAACTTTAGCTGCGACCTTACGTGCTTCCTCAATACTGGCCAGTTCACCATCAGAGCCTGGAACCAGAGGAACACCAAGTGCCTGCATGGTGGTTTTAGCGGTAATTTTATCGCCCATCATGCGGATGTGCTGTGCGGTTGGGCCAATAAAGACCAGACCGTGCGATTCTACCGTTTCGGCAAAGTCGGCGTTTTCTGACAGGAAGCCATAACCGGGGTGAATTGCCTCCGCACCGGTGATGGTTGCGGCAGAAAGAATGGCGGCAACATTCAGGTACGAATCGCGTGATGAGGCCGGGCCGATGCAGACTGCTTCATCAGCAAGGCGAACATGCATTGCATCCTGGTCAGCAGTTGAATGCACAGCCACGGTTTTGATGCCAAGCTCCCGGCAGGCGCGCAGGATACGCAAGGCAATTTCGCCACGATTGGCGATAAGAATTTTAGAGAACATTACTCAATAACGACCAGAGGCTGACCAAATTCTACCGGATCACCTGAAGCGACGAGAACAGATTTAACTGTGCCGGCTTTTGGCGCTTTGATCTGGTTGAAAGTTTTCATGGCTTCAATCAGGAGCAGAGTCTGACCGGCACTGACGGTCTGTCCGACGCTGATGAAAGGTGGAGCTGACGGGTCAGGTGTGAGGTAGGCTACACCAACCATCGGGCTTTTAACGGCTCCGGGGTGAGCGGAAAGGTCAGCCGGAGCAGCAACCGGTGCCGGAGCTGCAACAGCAGCCGGGGCAACCGCTGCAACAGGAGCTGCTACCGGTGCAGCAATAGCTGCCTGTACGGGCGGCAGAGCGCGTACCACACGGATGCGACTGTCTTTTTCGGTAACTTCAATTTCTGTCAGGCCGGTATCGGCCAGAATGGTAGCGAGTGTTCTAATGGTATCCGCATCCACGAGCAATCCGCTCATCGGTGATCATCCTCTTGAAAAATAAAATCAGTTATTGCCTGCAGCGCCAGGGAATATCCGGCCACGCCCAGTCCGCATATAACGCCAACAGCAGCGCGCGAAACATAAGACATGTGACGGAATGGCTCGCGACGGTGAATATTGGAAATATGTACCTCAATTACTGGCAAATCTGTTGCAAGCAAAGCATCTAGCAGCGCAACAGATGTATGGCTATATCCTGCAGGGTTAATAATGATGCCCCGGGCACGTTTACGGCACTCCTGCACCCAGGAAATCAGCTCACCTTCTATATTCGTCTGTCGAAAATCGATAGCCAGGTCAAGCTTATCTGCTGCCTGAATACAGATTTGTTCCACGTCGTCGAGCGTCGCATGTCCGTAAATTTCGGGCTGGCGCTGGCCGAGCATGTTGAGATTAGGGCCGTTAAGTACGGCAATAAGAGGTCTTTCCATGGTGGGGAGATGCTAGCACAGAGGGGATAAACTCTCCAAGATAAGCTGGTGAGATGAATTAATTTTCATGAAAAAATTTATTATCGGAAATATTAAAAAACAATTAAAAACCAATAAGATATGTCGTGTTTATTTGCGCTAACTGATTTAATAGCAGTGCGTTTTTTATGCTTGTCAGGTATAGAAAAAAACATATTTTTGATTTTTTATGCCACATTTGCGCTTTACATCGGGTATAGAAGGCATCCGGGTTGCCCTGATTATTAATGAGGAGGGAACAACACACGATGTCAGCTTTGCGCCGAACACTTCTGGGAGGGGTCGTTTTAATGACAGCTCTTGGATCATCCTCTGCCGGGGCAGCAGTTGCAGAAACAGGAAATTCCCCTGATACCGCTCTGGCCTCTTCTGATAATACAGGTGAGCCGGTCTCTACGCCCTGGGCGCAGTCTGTTCGTAACGCTCTGGCGGCGCGTAAACGTGCATTGATGAGCAGTGTTGATTCCATGAAGCATCGCCTGCACCAGGAAGGGCTGGCAAGCTGGTATGGTGAGCATTTTAATCGCCACCGTACGTCTTCAGGAACAATGTTTGATAAAACAGCTCTTACGGCTGCGCACCCGACATTACCGCTTGGGAGCAAAATTCTGGTAACGTCGAAGGAAACGGGGCGGTCAGTTGTCGTTATGGTTAATGACAGAGGACCATACGTTCATAACAGAATTATTGATCTTTCAAAGGCAGCCGCTGAACGTCTGGGTATGCTAAAAAAAGGCGTTGCTCATGTTGAGGTTCAGCCAGTACCTGAGGCAACAGAAGTTGCTCAGGCTCCGATAGCTGATGACGCAGAAAACAGGGCTTCATCCGTTCAGAATCCTGAAGCTCAGCCCACGGTTAAATATTCAAAACCTTTCCTGCGTAAGCGACACACAACAGCATCTCATTAATGCTGTTGAGGTGCTTTGCCTGAAATCTCCAGTGCCTGCCCTTCCATCTGGGCGCTGAGCTCGGCACCCATCATAACAACCCAGGCACTTACGAAAAACCACATCATAATGCCGATGAAGGCTCCGAGCGGGCCATAGGTTGCATTGTAGCTTGCGATGTGAGCGACATAATAAGAAAAACCGAGAGCCGAAATGACCCAGGTAATTGTTGAAAACAAGGCTCCTGGTAAAACCCATCGCCAGTTTGTGCGATAGTGGCGGTCTGGTCCAAAACGGTACAATGCGCATGTTGCCAGCGTCTGGAACAGAAAAACAACCAGAGGCCCGCTCCACTGTGCGACAAATTCAATTGATCCTGGTGGAGTAGGGATGTGCAGCCACATTGTCATATTGAGCAGCAGAGGTACCGCGACCATAATGGCTATTGTAAGCACTGCGCCGAGAATGGCAAAAAGTGTCATCGACAGAGCGGTAATCTGAAAGACAAAAAAATTGCGGGTTTCTTTAGTATTGTAGGCAATATTAAGTGCAGCAAGAATTGAGCGTGTTGCCGCAGATGCCGACCACAGGGCGACACTAAGTGAAATGATCAGGTTGAGGGTTAGTGAGCTGTGAGGTTCAGCAACCAGTGTTTGTATTCTGTCATAAATCAGAGAATATGCTGCCGGAGGGAGAAGGCTGCGCAGAACACGCAGCTGCGGTGTGACAGTCTGTACGTCAAAAGCCAGCCCGTAGATTGAGATGAGTGAACTTATCGCCGGGAAGAGAGACAGGGTGGTATAGAAAGCACACCCCGCAGCCACCAGAGTAATAGGGCCGGAGAAAATATTTTTGATGGCCTGTGACAGAATCATACGCCATTCGTGCCTGGAAAACTGCGAAGGGCGTGCAATAGTGCGAACAGGTGCGGAAGAAGATGTATTAAGGGTACTCTGATTTTTTGTCTCAGAAGGGGCGTGTTCAGCCTGGCTGCAATCGGCCTGCATTGTTTCTGAAATATCCTTATACTCATATTTCAGAGAAGAGGAGGTCTTCTCTGATACGGTGTATCTCCGGTTTTCGGCATAGTATCGGCTATTGTCTCTGTCGTAAGACTGACAGTAACGACGAAAAAACGTTTCACATGTTCTCTGACACGAACATGAGAAAACTTTAATGAGATGCACAGACCTTCTACCGTGCGATGCTATGAGTTTCTATGTTTTTTTCAAAAAATGTTATTTTTGTCTTGCGCTTGTGTTTGTTTAGTCGCATATGCACACCCCTTGCCACGGCTGATGCACGTGGCGTTGCTTTCCCAAAGCTGAGCGATAAAGCCGGATAATCCGTGCGGCAGGACCTTCGAGGGTAAAGGTTTTTTATTGTTTATGGCCTTATAGGCCAAGTCTTTAAGTCGCTCCTTAATACAGTGATGTAAAACGGGAGTCCTGATATCGGGGAATGTGAGTGGTGACTTCTAAAATTGCTCGTTTTTTTGCCGAAAACAAACCGGCTACACCTTGTCTTGTTGTCGATGTCGATCAGGTAGAGGCACGCTATCAGGCGCTGCGTCATGCTTTGCCACAGGCACGCATTTATTATGCTGTGAAAGCAAACCCGGCTATGCCTGTGCTTTCGCGCCTGGTTGAGCTGGATTCCTGCTTTGACGCGGCTTCATGGGAAGAGATTTCCTTTTGTCTCTCAGCCGGTGCAAAACCAGAATCGATCTCCTTTGGGAATACTGTAAAGAAAGTTCAGGCTATTCAGGCAGCTTATGTTGCAGGCGTGCGGATGTATGCTTTTGACTGCCTTGAAGAGCTGGAAAAAATTGCAGCGCATGCCCCCGGTTCGCGTGTTTATTGCCGCATTATGGTTGATAACGAAGGCGCTGAGTGGCCGTTATCCCGTAAATTCGGCACAAGCACTGAATCAGCAAAAGAACTGATGCTCAAAGCGGCTGACCTGGGCCTCGACCCTTATGGTCTGTCCTTTCATGTTGGTAGCCAGCAGCTTTCAGCCGAGGCTTATGAAGTCGCTATCAGCCGTGTCGCCAGTGTATTTTCTGAACTGGCTGACACAGGTCTGGATCTGCGGATGGTTAATCTGGGCGGAGGGTTCCCGGTCAGATATCGTCATGATGTACCGGGTATTGATCATTTCTCGCAGGTTATCAGCCACGCCATGACAGAGCATTTTGGTAATGCTCTGCCTGAAATGCTGGTCGAGCCTGGCCGTTATATCGTTGGTGAAGCCGGCGTTGTGCGTTCAGAGGTTGTTCTGGTCAGCCAGCGTGGGCGCGAAACCGGGCCTCGCTGGGTTTATCTTGATATTGGTCGTTTTGGTGGCCTGGCCGAGACAGAAGGCGAGGCTATCCGGTATGCTATTCATACGAGCCGGGATGGGTCACCTGTTGGTCCGGTTGCTATTGCCGGCCCGACCTGTGATGGCGCTGACATTATGTATGAAAAAGCACCATATGAGCTGCCTCTCTCTCTTGAATCAGGTGAGCAGATAGAGCTGCATTCTGCCGGTGCTTATATTTCGACATACTGTTCTCAGAGCTTCAACGGGTTCCAGCCTCTTGAAGAGTATTATATCTGAGGTCTGATTAAAAAAGCAGGGCAGCGGCTATTCAACCGCCGCCCTGAGACCCGCTCCGGCTGCCAGTGGGCAGAGCGGTAAAGCTGCACCCAGGAAAGCTCCCAGTAATTCAAGGTCAGGTATCCAGGGCAGACCATTACTGATGGCATCCAGTGCTGCTGCGCCAAAAATCAGCGCAGGGCAGGTGAGGGGCAGAATTAAAAGAGGCAGAAGTACATCACTCCGCCTTGCTCCCAGCACAACGGCAGCGGCCATGCCGCCAATCAGTGACAGGATCACTGACCCCAGAAATAATCCGCCTGTTAAAACCAGAATACTAACCTGTGGCAGGCCCAGCATAACAGCCATGGGAATCGCTGCGATTAAAAGAGGCAGGCCGGTTGTTAGCCAGTGTGCTGTCATCTTTGCCAGTGCGACAAGAGAGGGGGGGAGCCCAAGCAGCATGAGCTGGTCAAGTGAACCATCTTCTAACTCTGCGCCAAATAATCTTCCGAGCGGCAGAAGGGCTGCGAGCAACGCACAGACCCAGATAATACCCGGTGCCATGTGGCGTAACAGCTCTGGCGAAGGCCCCAGTGCCAGCGGGAATAAGGTCGCGGCAAGAATAAAGAAGAGAACCGCGCCCAGGGTGTCAGCACCATGCCGGCGTGCCAGGCGCAGGTCGCGCGTAATAACGGCAAAGAATAAAGGCATCATGGCGCGGCTCCTGAATGCTCATGCCAGGTCCAGTCATCCGGTGACGTATCTGGCATGACAGCCTGATCTGGTGCCGCTGGCAGGTCGAGGTGAGAGGTTGTATCCATTGGCAGAGGAACGTGTGAGGTTGCAATTATCATGCCGCCTTTTTGACGGTGGCGGGTCAGAGCCTCGCCCAGCAGACTAATAGTTGCATTATCCAGGCCAAGTGTGGGCTCATCCAGCAGCCATAAAGGGGCCTGTCTCAGTAAAACGCGGGCCAGAGCGGTACGCCGCTTCTGCCCGGCAGAGAGCTGGCGGGCGGGCAGGTCAGCCAGCTCCGGAAGATTAAAGGTTTTCAGAGCTTCGGCAATGTTGCTGCCTGTCGTGGTCGCATAAATTTTTAAGTTTTCAGTAACCGTCAGGCCAGGTTTCAGAGCCTCCTGGTGACCAAGGTAAGCGACGCGTTGTGTATGGGCTGTTATGTCATCTTTTACAGGTTGTCCCTGCCATAACAACGTACCGGCATCAGGGTGTCTTAGCCCGGCCAGAACCCTCAGAAGTGTTGATTTTCCTGCGCCATTTGGCCCTGTCAGGAGCATAGCCTCCCCTGCATGCAGGGAGAGGCTGATCTTGCTGAGAACGAGCCGCTCACCTCTGAACACACACAAAGAGTCGCCTTTGAGTAAGGGTATAACCGACATGGATGAACAACCTGGTGAAAATGAATGCCCGGAGATGGGACTTCTCCTTAATGTTACCATCAAAACCCGCAGAAGCAGGCCTGCTCGCGTTCTCGTGGTCGCAGACCGCCTTGTATCACAATGCCTCGCCGGTATGTTCTAGACCCGTAAGGATATCAAGCCGGGCATCCGGGAATCTGGATGCATATACAGCATAATGTTGTGTGTCGGCTTCCTGAGCGTATCACCAGCCACTGGCTGTGATCGGGGAGATTAAAGTAAATGAAAACCGTTGGGCACGATTCACTTAAAACCAGCCGTTCGCTTACTGTTGACGGCAAAGTATATCACTATTTTTCAATTCCTGAGGCGGCGAAGTCAATCGGTGACATCAGTCGCCTGCCTGTATCGCTGAAAGTTCTGCTTGAGAACATTCTGCGTTTTGAAGACAGCCGCTCCTATAACGTTGACGATGCAAAGGCGATTGCAGGCTGGCTCCCTTCAGGCAGCAGCACGAAGGAAGTGCCGTTTAAGCCTTCCCGTATTCTGATGCAGGACTTCACCGGTGTCCCCGCCGTTGTTGACCTTGCCGCTATGCGTGATGGCATCGTGAAGCTGAAGGGGGATGCACAAAAGGTTAACCCGCTGGTGCCGGTTAACCTGGTGATCGACCATTCTGTGATGGTTGATGTTTATGGCTCACCTGATGCGCTGCAGAAGAATATTACGCTGGAGTTTGAGCGTAATGCAGAACGTTATGCTTTTTTGCGCTGGGGGCAGGAGGCATTTGAAAACTTCTCAGTTGTTCCGCCTGATACAGGGATCTGCCATCAGGTGAACCTTGAATATATTGCACAGGTCGCCTGGACAGCAAATGTTGGTGGTAAAGACTACGTCTACCCTGACTCGTTGTATGGTACAGACAGCCACACAACTATGATTAACGGCCTTGGTGTTCTGGGCTGGGGTGTTGGTGGCATTGAGGCTGAGGCCGCAATGCTGGGGCAGCCTATTGCTATGCTTATTCCTGACGTGATCGGTTTCCGTCTCACAGGTAAGCTGCCTGAAGGGGCGACGGCTACCGATCTGGTGCTGACTGTTACGCAGATGTTGCGCCGCAAAGGTGTTGTAGGCAAATTTGTTGAGTTTTTTGGCCCTGCTCTTGATCATCTGCCTGTTGCTGACCGTGCAACGATTGCCAATATGGCGCCTGAATATGGTGCGACCTGTGGCTTCTTCCCTGTTGATAAGCTGACGCTTGATTATTTGCATGAAACAGGTCGTGACGAACATCGTATCAGGCTGACTGAAGAGTATTTACGCGCGCAGGGTATGTTCCGCACTGCTGAAACACCTGAGCCGGTTTTCACAGATATTCTTGAGCTTGATCTGGCAACTGTTGTACCGTCTATTTCTGGTCCAAAACGCCCTCAGGACCGGGTTGTCCTGACTGCTGCGAAAACAGAGTTTGAAAAAGAGCTGACTTCTTCTCTTGGTATTCCGGCAAATGATGCGAATAAAAAAGCACCTGTTGCAGGAACTAACTATGAAATTGGCCAGGGTGATATCGTTATTGCGGCTATCACCTCGTGCACCAACACATCAAACCCGGCAGTACTGATTGCGGCTGGTCTGGTTGCGCGTAAGGCACGGGCTCTTGGGCTGACGCCAAAACCATGGGTAAAAACCTCCCTGGCTCCCGGCTCTCAGGTTGTTACAGATTATCTGCTTCGTGCTGGTCTGACAGAAGATCTGGATGCGCTTGGTTTTAATACCGTTGGTTATGGCTGCACAACCTGCATTGGTAACTCAGGCCCGCTGGCACCTGATATTGTTGATGCAATTGAAAACAATAATCTGGTTGCTGTTTCTGTTTTGTCAGGTAACCGCAACTTTGAAGGGCGTATCTCTCCGAACGTAAGGGCAAACTATCTTGCCAGCCCTCCACTTGTCGTTGCCTATTCTTTACTGGGTACGATGCGCCAGGATATTACGAAAGATCCTCTTGGTACCTCGAAGGATGGCAAACCTGTTTATCTGAAAGATATCTGGCCATCTAATAAAGAGATTGCTGAGCTGATGGGTTCTTCTATTAATCGTGAGGAATTTATCAAACGCTATAAGCATGTTTCTAAAGGTACGCCTGAGTGGCAGAATCTGAAGGTTGTAACAGGTTCTGAAACTTACCAGTGGGACAAAACATCTACCTACGTGCAGGACCCGCCATATTTTAAAGGTATTACACACGAGCCTGTTGCGCCGGGTAATATTGAAAATGCGCGTATTCTTGCTCTGTTAGGTGACAATATCACGACCGATCATATCTCCCCTGCCGGTGCGATTAAAAAAGACTCCCCGGCAGGACGTTATCTGATTGAAAATGGCGTTGAGCAGCGCGATTTTAACTCTTACGGCTCACGCCGTGGTAATGACCGCATAATGGTACGTGGCACTTTTGCTAATATTCGTATCAAAAATGAAATGCTTCCTGGCACGGAGGGAGGTCTTTCCAGACATTACCCTGATGGTAAAGAGGGTTTCATTTATGATGTAGCCATGAAATACAAAGAAGAGGGTACCCCTCTGGTTGTCTTTGGTGGTAAAGAATATGGCATGGGGTCCTCGCGTGACTGGGCTGCCAAAGGCACGCTGCTGCTGGGTATCAAAGCCGTTGTTGCAGAAAGTTTTGAGCGTATTCATCGTTCCAACCTTGTTGGAATGGGGGTTCTGCCATTGCTGTTTAAAGAAGGTACAACTCGAAAAACTCTTAATCTCAAAGGTGATGAGATTATTTCGTTCAAAGGGCTTGAGACAATTACACCACGTATGGATGTAACGATGACCGTTAAGCGTGCTGATGGCAGCACGCAGGATGTTCAGCTGCTCTGCCGTGTCGATACACTGGACGAAGTTGAATATTACCGGCATGGTGGCATTCTTCAGTATGTATTGCGTGGGATGACTAAAGCTGCCTGAGAATCGTTCTGTTTCTGATAAACATGACGGGGCCGGCCTGGTGCAAACCGGGTCGGCTTTTTCTGTTAAAGAGCCTGTAGTGCTGCATGCACAAAATGTGCATAAGCAATTTGGCGAAACCATTATTCTGAACGGCGTCTCGCTTGAGGTGCATAAAGGGGATCTGGTCTCCGTTATCGGGCCTTCAGGATGTGGAAAATCCACATTTTTGCGTTGCCTGAATTTCCTTGAAATACCAGATCGTGGACGGATTACAGCCGCTGGTGTGACCATTGACCGGCAGGGCGGGCCTTGGCGTCGTGCAGATGAGCATATGGCACACAGGCTGCGCACCCATGTCGGGATGGTTTTTCAGAGTTTTAACCTGTTCCCGCACTTGACGGTGCTGGATAATGTTTTGCTCGCGCCACGTATTGTTAAGCGCCAGACTGACACCGTTAAGCGTGATCAGGCTATGGCATTGCTTGAAAAAGTGGGGCTGGGCCGGGTGGCCGGGCGGTATCCCCTCTCTCTTTCCGGAGGGCAGCAGCAGCGTGCCGCAATAGCGCGGGCTCTGGCGATGAACCCTGATATTATGCTTTATGACGAGCCTACTTCGGCCCTTGATCCTCTGGTTGCTGAAGAGGTGCTGAATGTGATGCGCCAGCTTGATGCAGAAGGCATGACGCAGATCGTCGTGACACACGACATGCGTTTTGCCCGTGTTGCGTCAGATACCATCGTTTATATGGATGGCGGCCATATTATTGAGGCAGGTCCGCCTGATGTTATGTGTGTCAGACCGACGGATGAAAGAACACGACGTTTTCTGGGAGCGTTGCTGTGACGCAGCATTCTACTCGTTTTTTTGCCTTTGCCCGTCATGTAAGCCGCTGGTTGCCTGCCTGCCTTATTGTGCTGGCTCTTTTTGCCGGTTCTGCCAGAGGGGAATCTCATCCTGTACGCTGGGCAGCTGATGCATCAGCAGATGTGCCTTTTACGTTTCATGACCTGAAAGATCAGACGCAGCTGACAGGTTTTGAATATGATCTGGTGCAGGAACTTGGCCGGCATATGAAAAACCCGCTGCAGTTTGTGCAAAATGACTGGGATGGTCTTATTCCCGGGCTGGAGCGTGGTCTGTATGAAATGGTTATCTGCGGTATTGAAATCACCCCTGAACATGCCGAGGGTATTGATTTCAGTGATCCGTATTATGTGACATCAGAGCGGCTTGTTGTCAGGCGTGATGGCCCGCATTTTGATACGCTTGATCAGCTTAAAGGGCATATTGTTGGTACGCTGAAGGCGACACAGGCTGAGCGTATTCTGCAAAATCACCCGGAGATAGAAATGCGCACCTATGATGAGGAAACCAATGTGTTTCTTGATCTGGTAAACGGGCGCACAGATGCTATTTTGATTGATGGGCCGATTGCTCAGTATTATGGGAGTACCAACCCCGCACTTGAAGTGGTCGGTGCACCCATAGGGCGCGTTGCCTATGGCGTTGCTTTTGCTAAAGGCAAGCATGGTGCCTTGCGTGAGCAGGTGAATACCGCTCTGGCTGCAATGATGCAGGATGGCAGCCTGCATAAAATTCTGGCTAACTGGAAGTTATGGTCACCAGAAATGGCGGCAATGACCGGGGACAGAACCACTCTGGCGGCAGAGCCTGCAGGGTGGATCAGATACACAGAGGTTTTGCACAGCGCCACGTCATGGAAGGCACGTTTCTGGCGTTATGTTAGTTTTATACCCTTCCTGGCAAAAGGGGCTGCGCTGACCCTGCTGGTATCATTATGTGCCATGGTGCTGGCAGTGGCACTTGGGCTGGCCCTGGCGCTGATACGTTTATATGGTCCCCGCCCACTGGCTTCTCTGACATCTGTTTATGTTGAGGTTGTGCGCGGTACACCGTTGCTTATTCAGATTTTGTTTCTGTTTTATGGTCTGCCAGAGTTTGGTATCAGTCTTGGGCCATTTCTTGCCGGTGTGCTTGGTCTGGGTCTTAACTATGCAGCGTATGAGGCAGAGAATTACAGGGCCGGGTTACAGTCTGTCGCGCCAGGACAGATGGAGGCCGCTCTGGCTCTTAATATGACGCATTTCCAGGCCTTACGTTTTGTGGTGGTGCCGCAGGCGTTTCGTCTGGTTATGCCAGTGATGACGAATGATTTTATTTCTCTTTTAAAAGATTCATCTCTTGTCAGCGTAATCACTCTGACCGAGCTGACACAGACTTACATTCGTTTGTCTTCTACATATTTTGATTATTTTGGCACCGGCCTGATGGTTGGAGGGGCCTATCTTATTCTGGGTCTGCCATTTGTGCGTCTTGCTCGTATGGCAGAGAAGAAACTGGCACAGCCTCACACACGGCGTGAGTGAGGCTGAAACAGGGACCGCTAGTTATGGTATCCCGGGTCAGCTGCGATAGTTGCCGGGATAGTATTGGCCTCAAGCTTATTAGCATAGGCCTTGCGCAGGTAAGGCAGCCATTTTACCAGCCAGACATTGACTGAGTTTACAAAGCTCGCAACAGCCGGGTCATTTTGCATGCCGGTGCGTGTCCAGTCTTCAGGCGCGCCAGGGAAGTTTTTTTGTCCCGGGGTTGCAGGGCTGATGAGCGTATGAACAGAGGCGACATCGACACCTGAGCCTGATTTTGTTTTTTCAATATGTAACCATGCGGCATCAACCATAGCCGGCGGCAGGATAAACTTCATTTCCGTCAGGCGGTTAAGCGTAAACGCCAGTATGGGGCTGGCCATAAGGCCCTGCAGAGGCTGATTGGCTGCCATGAAGGAGTGGTCAAGCACGCGCACTGGTGATGTCATCCAGCATTCAGTTTGTCTGCCATCCTGTGGCAGGCTGCCGACCAGAAAATTATACCCGTTATTGCAAAGGCTTTCGAGGTTTTGAGCATTTTCTGCTGAAACAGGCTGAGTTGTTGCCTGAGCAACAATCAGGCCTGTTACCAGGCCCTGGTCGACGCGTACCAGAACGGATGACAGAACTTCACTATGATTCTGGTCATCCTGCTGGTTTGCGATAGCATGCCATTTGCCTGCGGGAAGCGGGAGCTGACGCCCGGCAAAGGGAATAACCCCGGTAAATTCGGCATCAAAAGGGGGTGCTGATGCAGTGTGGTGCTCTGCCGCTGCCTGGTCAGGCTGGCCGGAAGAATCAGCATCCTGAAAAGAGGAGGTGTCACTTCCCAGAGTATGACCGATTTTGCTGGTCAGCACTTTATATGGGGGAGCAATCTGCACCAGCCAGGGAGCCGGGAAGATAAGAGACAGCAGGGTGCACAGACAGGCAGTAAGCAGAGCAGTGCGCCATAGCGGCGCACGATTCCAGAGGCGTTTTATGGCAGACATGTTTTCAGGGCATCAGACGAGCATGGGAAGATGTAGAGTTTGGATTGTTATCAGCGGTTCTGGCCGTGATGGTGCCATCTTCTGCCCGGTCAATCGTGACCATCCGGGCTCCCTGCTGGCGGGCAACAATCAGTGATTCGCTGATCATATCTTCGATGGAGCGTACGAGGTCACGGGCAGAGGCACCATCTCCCATACGAATCTGGCGACGCATGACGTCCATCAGCAGGGTCGGGTCAATTCCGCCAACTTCAATTTTCAGGCCATAGCCTTCAATCATAGTTTCAATTTCAAGGGCAGCAACACGTGCAATATCAAGGCCTTTGAGGGCGCGGAAAACAAAGATACGATCAAGGCGGTTAAGGACTTCGGCAGCAAAGCCAGCCTGACGCAGGGCCTCAACCGATTCGGCACGCATACGGTCCGGGTCGTCATGCAGGCGGTCTGCAATCTCGGTCAGAGCTTCTGTCGCAATATTTGAGGTCAGAACAAAGATAGCCCTTACTGTTGAGACCTGCTGCCCGGTTGAGGCTTCAGTAATGTGCCCGTCATTCCATGCGGTCAGGAATTTTTTGAAAACATCAGGATGTGCTTTTTCGATCTCATCAAGCAAAACAACAGCATCTGGTTTTTCTTTAAGGCCGCCGGTGAGCTTACCATAGGTGTCTGACCCGACATATCCTTTAGGTGAACCAAAGAGCTGAGTTGCAGCATGGGGGTCACTCATCTGCGTCATATCAAAATGCAGTAAAGGGCGTTCAAGCTGCTGGGCCATCTGCTTTGCCAGATAGGTTTTGCCCGTGCCAGGGGGGCCAGCAAGCAGGAAGATACCAACGGGTTTGCCACGCACCTGCAGAGCCAGGCGCCGGCGCAGCTGAGCAGCAATGTCTTCACAGACCTGATCCTGGCCGATAACGCGTGCGCGCAGATTAGCGGCAAGTTCTTCCGCATCAAGGCTGGTTTCACGCTGCTCACGTGCCAGCATTTCTTCGAGAGCGTTGCGGTTCGTTAGTCTGCTGAGAATATCCATAATCCATCCTTGTTGGCGCAACAAACCTTTACGGGCAAGTCGCTCCGCTCTTGCTTCAAATAACAGTCCGCTTATTGTCAGAATACTACCTGCTGCAGCCAGTACAGGCCATGCCGGAGCGCACCACTTCATAAAATGCCCGACAGAAGCCAGTGAAAGGTGAAGGCTGATGGCCATTTGTATGCTGGCCAGAATCAGGAAGATCACCATCATTAACGGCATCAGGCGGTTAAGAGCGGGGAGTAAACCTTTCATTGGGCAATCACAGTCATGCTTAGTGTTTGTCCACCATGAATAACAGGGAGAGCCTGAGGTCCAAACATCGTAATAACTCCAGTACCGATTCCTGACATCCCCGGGTCAGAAGCCGGCGTAACACTGACCGTGCCTGCGACCGTAATCGGAAGAATGAGAGTTTTCGGGGTGGGTGCAAGGTGCACGGTCTGAGACATTGTGCCGCATGATATCGTAACAATGCCACCGCTGCCGGTAGCGTCAAATACAGGCATTTCTACAAGTCTGAGTTCCCGACGCTTTACCGCTGCAAGAATCTGGCTTTGTTCATCGGGTGAAAATTCAGAGTGACTTAAAGCCTCAGCCGCGGAATCAGGGGAGATGAGGCGCACCTGAGTGGCCTGATTGCCCATGGAAATAATTTCCGATGAAGAGGCAGACTCCCCGGCCATGGATGATAAAAACGTCTTACTGCCGGTAAAATGAACACCCGCTCCGGCCAGGAGAATAACCGTACCTGTGAGAATACATGCAGCTTTCAGGCCAGAGGTTTTTTTTTCCTCTTCTGCACGAAGTTTTCTCTCTGGCTGAGGGGTGAAGCTCATGCGAATTGCCCAAGCAGTATAGTTAATATGGTAAGCGTCGCCGGTTGATTATAATACCGTATGAAGCCCGAAAAAGACATATAATTATAATATCGTTATGAGGCCTGAAAAAGGCATATAAGATTAACTTCAGGACACTTGCAGAGATAGTGGAAATCGCTTACACACAAATATCTCCTTTCATGAATATAAAAAATTGGGGGGTGGCCTTGACGGGCCGCCTGGTTTTGTATTGGACGCTGATCTCTCTGCTCATTCAGGCCTCGAATCCAGACTGGTTGCGCTTATTGCGCCGATGATCGAGGATATGGGGTATGAAATAGTTCGCATTTCTGTGCTCGGGCGCGAGAGGCCGACTGTACAGATTATGGCAGACCGCAAGGACGGCTCTCTGATCAGTGTCAATGATTGTGAGCGCATTAGCCGTGCTGCCGGCGCTATCTTTGATGTTGAAGATCCTATTCCGGGTAACTGGACGCTTGAAGTGTCTTCAGCAGGGATTGATCGCCCTCTTACACGCGTGAAAGACTGGAATCGCTTTGCCGGACATCAGGCTAAAGCTGAACTGATTGTGCCATTAAACGGACGTCGTCGCTTTCTTGGTGTGGTGCTTGGTGCCGACGAGACAGCGGCACGCTTAAAGCTGGATGACGGCACGGAAGTTGCGTTGCCCCTGGCTGAAATTCGCCGCGCCCGTCTGGTTCTGACGGACGCTCTCATCGAGTCGAGTGCACGTATGGCCCGCCCGGCTGCTGCGGGTGATCACGACGAAGATAATGTAGAGTCTGATGGTTCTGCTGATTTCAGACTGAACTGATCAAGCTGCCTGTTTTGGAGAGCTGAGAGCATGGATACCTCTGTTTCCCGTCCTGAATTACTGCTGGTTGCAGATGCTGTTTCGCGCGAGAAAGGAATTGATCGCGACGAAGTGCTGGAAGCCATGGAGCAGGCCATTCAAAAGGCCGGGCGTGCTAAATACGGTCACGAAAAAGATATTCGTGCGACCATTGATCGCCGCACCGGGGAGGTTCGTCTTTCCCGCTGGACCGAGGTGGTTGAGCAGGTAGAAAATGAGGAAACACAAATTCCTCTGGCGATCGCCAAAAAATTTCAGGAAAACCTGAAAATTGGCGAATATATCGTTGACCCGCTGCCTCCGATTGATTTTGGACGTATTGCCGCGCAGACCGCTAAGCAGGTTATCGTGCAGCGTGTGCGCGAGTATGAGCGTAAGCGCCAGTATAACGAGTTTAAAGATCGTGTTGGCGAGATTGTTAATGGCACGGTTAAGCGTACTGAATACGGTAATCTTATGGTTGAAATCGGTTCGACAGAGGCGCTGCTGCGTCGTGATGAGCTGATCGCCCGCGAGACATTCCGTAATTCTGATCGTGTTCGTGCTTACATCTATGATGTGCGCGACGAGCCACGTGGCCCGCAGGTTTTCCTCTCCCGTACCCATCCTGCATTCCTTGCAAAATTGTTTGCACAGGAAGTGCCGGAGATTTATGACGGTATTATCGAAATTAAGGCTGTTGCCCGTGACCCTGGTTCACGTGCGAAGATGGCTGTTATTTCGCGTGATGCCTCTATTGACCCGGTTGGTGCCTGTGTGGGTATGCGCGGGTCCAGGGTTCAGGCTGTTGTTGCTGAACTTCAGGGCGAGAAAATTGATATTATTCCCTGGAGCCCGCAGGCGGCTACTTTTGTCGTGAATGCACTTGCTCCGGCTGAAGTGTCTAAAGTGGTTATGGACGAGGAAGCCGGTCGTGTTGAGGTTGTTGTTCCTGATGAACAGCTTTCTCTGGCAATCGGTCGTCGTGGTCAGAACGTACGTCTGGCCAGCCAGCTGACACGCTGGGATATTGATATTCTGACTGAAGCAGAAGAATCTGAACGTCGTCAGGAAGAATTCCGCCGTCGGACAAACCTGTTTGTCAGCGCGCTTGATGTTGATGATGTTATTGCAGGGCTTCTGGTTACTGAAGGTTTCCACTCAGTGGAGGAGCTGGCCTACGCTGAGCCAGACGAGCTGATTGGTATCGAAGGTTTTGACGAATCGGTCGTTGGTGAGCTGGTGCAGCGTGCGGAGTCTTTCCTTGTGAAAAAGGAAGATGATCTTGATAGTCGCCGCAAAGAGCTGCTGGTTTCTGACGAGATTGCCGATCTGGGCGTATTTACGAATCAGATGCTTGTGACTCTCGGTGAAAAGGGTATAAAGACCCTCGATGACCTTGCCGACCTGGCAGGTGATGAGCTGGTTGATATCCTCGGAGCTGATGTGATCGAGGAAGATGCTGCAAATGAAATTATTATGGCAGCTCGTGCACACTGGTTTGATGAAGGGGAGGGAGCCTCTCCTTCTGAAGGATAGTCGTCAGAGCCCTTTCAGGTCTGATAGCAGGGGATAATATTTGTCAGAGAGTGAAGCTGATACAGAAACGGGTCCATTGCGTCGCTGCGCCGTGACACGGCAGCAGGGGCAGCCTGAGGACATGATTCGTTTCGTGGTTTCGCCATTTTCTGTTATTACACCTGACCTGGGTGCGAAACTTCCCGGGCGAGGAATATGGTTGAGTGCGCGGCAGGATGTGGTAGAACAGGCCTGCAAGCGTGGTGTTTTTGCCCGGGCCGCGCGTTGTCAGGTGCAGATACCTGATGATCTGATGTTTCAGATCGAAAAAGGTCTGCATCAGCGTATGATAAATGTTTTAGGGCTTGCCCGGCGTGCCGGGCAGTCTGTGAGTGGGTTTACGAAGGTACGTGAAATGATAGCGCGGCAGCAGGCCGCAGTTATTGTGCACGCATCAGATGGCAGTGAAGATGAGTTGCGCCGGCTTTTGTCAGGTGCGCGCGAGCTGCCCGTAATCAGGACGCTTTCGGTGAAGGACCTTACGCAGGCTTTCGGTCGTGAGCGAGTGGTGAATGTGGCACTGGCGCACGGGGGCATGGCCTCCCGTCTGTGTTGCGAAAATGGGCGTTTTATCGGGGTTGCCATCAGTGCTCCCCAGGTTCGTCGGACTTTTTCGGCGGATGGGTTTGAACAGGCAGGTCAATGAGCGAAGGCAAGGATCAGGATCAGGGTAAAGGGCGTTTGTCCCTTCGGACGGCGGGTCGTTCGGACGTAGGGCGGACGGTTGATGCCGGGTCAGTACGGCAGAGTTTCAGCCATGGCCGCTCCAAGGTTGTTCAGGTCGAGGTGCGCAAAAAGCGTGGTCCCGGCTCTGGCAGCGGCGGACGTGGTGGCGGTGGCCGTACTCTGACAGCAGCTGAGCTGGCTATTCGTCAGCGTGTGCTTCTGGAGCAGAAAAAAGCAGCAGAAGAAGCTGAACGTCGCGAGGCTGAACGTCGTGAGCAGGAAAAGATTCAGATTCTTTCTGCCGCAGAAGAAGCACGTCGCCGTGAAGAAGATGAAAAGCGTGCAGCTGAAGAAGTGGTCGCTGCGGCTGAAGCCGAGCGTAAGTCACGTATCGATGCAATTAAGCCAATTGAGCTGAAGGGACCAGTTGTTTCAGCTGTTCCTATTCCGGGCGAAGTTACTCTTGCACCGCCTGTTGACCGTTTGAAGCCGCTTGCTGAGCGTGCTGTGATGCCTGCGAGGCCGCTTAAAAAGCAGCCCGCACCTCAGGCTTCTCAGTCTGCGCGTTCTCAGCCCTCGACTTCGACTGCTGAACAGACTGCAGCGCCGACTCTGCGTCTGCGTGGTGGTCGTGCAGCAGAAGCTGATGAAGAGCCACGTCGTGGTGCAGGTTCGCCCCGTCGCCCTGGTGGTAATGGTGCACCTCCTCCCCGTAAGAGTGCCGGTGCGCGTCGTGGTGATAGTGGTCGTCGTTCAGGTCGTATCGATGTGCGTGCAGCGATTGAAGGGGATGATGATAAAACCCGTTCTCTCGCTTCTGTACGTCGTCAGCGTGAGCGTGAGCGTCGTCAGGCCGAGCTTGAGCGCCTGCGTGCCGACCAGGTTCGTGTCGTACGTGATGTTATTCTGCCTGAAACGATTACCGTTCAGGAACTGGCAAACCGTATGGCCGCCCGTCAGGGTGAAGTTATCAAGGCTCTGATGAAAAATGGCGTTATGGCGACCGTTACACAGACGATTGATGCTGATACTGCTGAGCTTATCGTTGAAGAATTTGGTCACCGCGTTCGTCGTGTGGCTGAAAGCGATGTTGAGCTGGGTATTGAGGGTATCGAAGATACGCCTGAAAATCTGGTTGCGCGTCCGCCTGTTGTTACTGTTATGGGTCACGTTGACCACGGTAAGACATCTCTGCTCGATGCTTTGCGCACGACAGATATGGCTGGTGGCGAGGCCGGTGGTATCACCCAGCATATCGGTGCATATCAGGTGACACTCGCATCCGGTGCGAAGATTACCTTCCTCGATACGCCAGGACATGAAGCATTTACTGCTATGCGTGCCCGTGGTGCTTCGATCACCGATGTGGTTGTTCTGGTTGTTGCTGCTGATGACGGTGTTATGCCGCAGACAATTGAAGCGATTAAGCACGCTAAGGCTGCTGACGCGCCGATTATTGTTGCCATCAACAAAATTGATAAACCAGGTGCAAACCCTGAGCGGGTTCGTCAGGAACTTCTGAGCCACGAGATTGTTGTTGAATCTCTTGGTGGTGACGTTCAGGACGTTGAAGTTTCAGCTAAGAAACGTGAAGGTCTTGATAAGCTCGAGGAAGCTATTCTGCTTCAGGCAGAAATCCTTGATCTTAAGGCTAACCCGAACCGTTCAGCTGAAGGCGCTGTTATTGAAAGCCGTCTGGATAAGGGCCGTGGCTCTGTTGCCTCTGTTCTGGTTCAGAAAGGTGTTCTCAATAAAGGTGATATCGTGGTTGCCGGCGCTGAGTGGGGCCGTGTGCGTGCCCTGGTCAATGACCGTGGCCGTCAGGTTTCTGAAGCTGGTCCGTCAACACCGGTTGAGGTTCTTGGTCTGACTGGTGTGCCTGCCGCAGGCGCTCCTTTCGTTGTCGTTGAGAACGAAATGCGTGCCCGTGAGATCTGTGAGTTCCGTCAGAGAAAACTAAAAGAACATCATGTTGCTGGTCAGGTTGCGGCCCGTGGCACACTTGATCAGATGCTGGCACGTATTCAGGCTGGTGAGCAGAAAGAAGTTGCAGTTCTGATTAAGGCGGACGTTCGTGGTTCGGCTGAAGCTCTTCAGGCAACGGTTCTTAAGCTTGCTCATGAGGAAGTTGGTGTTCGCGTTGTGAATGCAACAGTTGGTCAGATCACCGAAAGTGATGTGCAGCTGGCTAAAGCTTCTGACTCTGTAATCATTGCCTTTAACGTGCGTGCAACCTCTCAGGCTCGTCTGCTGGCGCAGCGTGAAGATGTTGATATTCGTTATTACTCCATCATCTACCAGGTGGCTGATGATGTGGAACAGCTGGTTCGTGGCAAGATTGCTCCGAAACATCGCGAAGTGTTCCTTGGGTATGCCGAAATTCGCAAGGTGTTTGATATTACCCGTGTGGGTAAAGTCGCCGGTTGTTATGTCACAGAGGGCGTTGTGAAGCGTGGCTGTGGTGTACGTCTGCTGCGTGACGGTGTGGTGATCCATGAAGGTGATCTGAGCCAGCTCAAACGCTTTAAAGATGATGTTAAAGAAGCCGCCAAAGGCTACGAATGTGGTCTGTCTTTCGCCGGGTATAATGACCTGCGCGAAGGTGACGTGGTTGAATGTTTTGAAAGTGAACTGGTTCCGGCATGAGTCGTCACGGGTCAGATAAGTCGAAACACAGTGGGCCGGCGGGGTATCTCGCCGGTCTTTCACCATCAGGCCCCTCGCAGCGTCAGCTGCGTGTAGGCGAAGAGGTGAGGCGTGTTCTGGCTGAGTTATTCTCTCGCAGCACATTTCGTAACCCCGAGCTTGCTGGTATTATGGTGACTGTGACTGAAGTCCGCCTGTCACCAGATTTCAGACATGCTACGGTTTTCGTTGCTCTTATGGGGCAGAGCGATATTGAGGCGCATCTGCCAGCTCTGAAAAAAGTGGCTCCATGGCTGCGCTCTCAGATGTCGCGTAAACTGCGCCTGCGTATTGTGCCGGAGCTGCATTTTCAGCCTGATACAACACTTGATCAGGCCATGCATATGAATGCCCTGCTCAGATCACCTGACGTTATGCGTGATCTCGACGAAGAAACAGATGAAGAGGCTGAAGACTAGCCTCTTCTTCGCTGCTTATTTTTTCCATTCCTGAACAACCGGGCGGATTGCAAAGTTACTTTGAATCCGTACCACTCCTGGCATGCGGGAAAGCTCTTCTTTATGAATGCGCTCGTAGTCTGACATATCTCGTGCTTCAACGCGCAGCAGATAATCGGCATCGCCTGTCATCAGATAACATTCTTTGACTTCCGGGCAGTTGCGAACACTTTTCTCAAATTGCCCCAGACATTCTTCAGTTTGCCGTTCAAGTGTAATCTGAACAATTACGGTAGCCATAGAGTGTGTTGCATTACGATCAACAATGGCCCGATATCCCTGAATAATTCCGGTTTGTTCAAGCAGTTTGACACGCCGCAGGCACGCTGATGGCGAAAGCCCGACGCGGTGTGCCAGCTCAGCGTTTGTCAGACGGCCATCCTGTTGCAGATGCCGGAGTATGAGATCTGTCATACGATCGAAGATCATAAGAGTATTTCCACACTATTCGTATATTCTGTAAGAAACAGGCTATTATTTGCATTATTCTGCGTCAGATTCGCAGGATATATCGTAGTTTCTCTGCTAAAATTGTAAGATAAAAACAATATAGGTGGCATGATGCCTTCTCTCGTAGCTTCAGACGTACGCTGGCCTGCCAGCAGAGCAGGTGCGGTGCTGACAGTTGATCTTGCAGCCCTTGCTGCGAACTATCGTTTTTTGACGCATAAGGCAAAAAAAGCTGTCTGTGCGGCGGTGGTTAAAGCAGATGCCTATGGGCTTGGCGCAGAGAAGGTTGTTCCTGCTCTTCTCAGATCTGGCGCGCGGGAATTTTTTGTTGCCCATGTCGATGAAGGGCTTGCTCTTGCTCCATTTTTATCAGAGCAGGCTCGCATTTCAGTTTTGCACGGTGCACGGCCCGGGGCACTTGAGGCCTGTATTGCCGCCGGTATGCGCCCGGTACTGAATTCGCTGGAGCAGATCGGGCAGCTGAAAGCTCTGACCGCGCGTTTGGGCCAAAAACAGGATGCGATTTTGCAGGTTGATACGGGCATGTCCCGCTTCGGGCTGTCTCAGGCAGATGTGCATAAAATTGCACATGACCCTTCCTTGCTTGATGGAATTTCGCTGTCTCTCATTATGAGCCACCTGGCCTGTGCTGACACGCCGGAAGACCCGGCAAATAAGCAGCAGCTGGATTGTTTTTTATCCTGTGCCCGTATGCTGCCACCTGCACCGCTGAGTCTGGCCGCGTCTTCGGGTATTTTTCTGGGGGAGGCTTTTCATGGTGATCTGGTCAGGCCCGGGGCTGCATTATATGGAGTTGCTCCCAATAAACAGAGCCCGGATGTGATCCGTCCGGTTGTGCGTCTGCAAACGCATGTTCTGCAACTTCGTCAGCTCTCTCCTGGTGACAGAGTGGGATATGGCCTTACCTGGCAGGCAACAGAATCGTGTCGCGTTGCTGTACTGGCGACCGGATATGCTGATGGTTTTGCGCGACAGGGTGCGCAGGCTGGCTGTGCCTGGTTCAAAACATGGCGTCTCCCGGTGCTTGGGCGCATTTCCATGGATTCGATGGTGGTTGATATTTCAGCTGTGCCTGAAGCAGAGGTTAAACCCGATATGCTGGTGGACCTGCTGAATGCCCGTCATGGTGTAGATGAGGTTGCCCGGGCAGAAGGCACAATTGGTTATGAAGTTCTGACCTCACTGGGTCGAAGATATCATCGCGTTTATCAGCACGACTCCGCGACTGAAGACGCTAATTATGAAACAGAGGCAGTCTGATGAAAGTTTTTGTTCTTGGTGGCGGCGTTGTCGGTGTGACTTCGGCCTGGTATCTGGCGCAGGCAGGACATGAGGTAACGGTTATTGACCGTCAGTCTGGCGTGGGAATGGAGACCAGCTACGCCAATGCAGGGCAGGTGTCGCCCGGTTATTCAGCGCCATGGGCGGGCCCTGGTGTGCCTGTCAAAGCTGTAAAATGGCTACTGATGAAATATCGTCCGTTTGTATTCTGGCCAATGCCTGACCCGCATTTGTGGCGGTGGCTGGTGCAGATGCTCGAAAACTGCACGAGCGTGGCTTATGACCGCAATAAAGGTCGCATGGTCAGGCTGGCTGAATATAGTCGTGATGTGATGCGGGATCTGCGCAATGAAACCGGCATTCGCTACGATGACCGTCAGCAGGGTACATTGCAGGTTTTTCGTACGCAAAAGCAGTTTGATTCTGCCGGCGCTGATATTGCTGTGCTGAAACAGTACGAAGTACCTTATGAGGTGCTTGACCGTGCGCAGTGTGTTCAGGCTGAGCCAGGGCTTGCCAGCGCCGCTCATAAAATCGTCGGTGGTTTACGTTTGCCGACTGATGAAACAGGCGATGCTTTTCTGTTTACGCAACGCCTTGCTGCTATGGCCGAAAAAGCTGGTGTGAAGTTTCTTTATAACACGAGAATTGAAAGACTGGTTAAAGAAGGCGAAAAGATTACGTCAGTCGTGACGAGCAGAGGTGTGATCAAAGCTGATGCTTATGTGCTGGCTTTAGGCAGCTTTTCGCCCTCTTTGCTGCGCCCGCTTAATATTCACCTGCCAGTTTACCCGGTTAAGGGATATTCTCTTACGGCAGATATTAAGGATGAAGCCAGGGCACCTGTTTCAACTATTATGGATGAAACATTTAAAATTGGTATTACCCGCCTGGGGGATCGGGTGCGTGTTGGTGGCACCGCTGAACTGGCAGGTTTCAGCCGCAGTTTACGCAAACATCGTCGTGAAACCCTTGAGCATTCTGTGACGGATTTGTTCGCCGGGAGTTGTGATGTTTCCGAAGCGGTTTTCTGGAGTGGCCTTCGTCCTATGACGCCGGATGGTACACCCGTTATTGGTACAACAGGCCTCAGAAACCTGTTTTTAAACACAGGGCATGGTACGCTGGGCTGGACAATGGCCTGTGGGTCGGCGCGGGTGCTGGCTGATATTATATCCGGCCGCAAAACTGAGATCCCGAGTCAGGATCTGAATATTTTTCGTTATAAAATATAAGGCAGGCAGAGAGTTGCCGGACAGTAGTCCGGCAGTCTTTCAGCTTTGATACGACGCAATTTCTATCAGGTTTTCATCAGGGTCGTGGCAGTAGACGGAGGTGATGGGGCCAAGAGCACCAAGCCGGGCGACCGGGCCTTCAACGATAGCCACGCCACACTGTCTGAGATGGTCGGCAATATCCTCGCTTGTAACAGCGGTGACAAAACACAGGTCGTTGCCGCCTGGCAGAGCGTGAACAGCCGTGTCCCAGCCAGTTGCGTCATAGGGGCGTAAATTGAGCTTCTGGCCACCAAAACAAAGCGAAGTACGGTTGTTTCTGCCGTATTCTTCCCGGTCCATACCCAGAACGCGCTGATACCATGAGGCCGAGATTTCGAGGTCTTTAACGGTCAGGACTGCGTGGTCCATCCGGTCTACAGTAAAACGCATGGAATAGCTGCTTCCTCAGAGCTGGCCCGCCCCCTGATCAGGAGGCGGGTGCAGCAAGATTAACTCAGCTCAGCGTAGAAATCATGCCCTTTGTCGTCAATAACAATAAAGGCAGGGAAGTCTTCAACTTCAATTTTCCACACAGCTTCCATACCCAGTTCGGGGTATTCGAGCACTTCTACTTTACGAATACAGTCCTGAGCCAGTCTGGCAGCAGGGCCACCTACAGAACCAAGATAGAAGCCACCATATTTCTGGCAGGCATCCTTCACAGCTTTTGAACGATTCCCTTTGGCCAGCATGATCATTGATCCGCCATGGGCCTGCAGTTCATCAACATAAGAATCCATACGCCCGGCTGTCGTCGGGCCGAAAGATCCTGTTGGCATGCCTGCTGGTGTTTTGGCTGGTCCGGCATAATAAACCGGGTGATCTTTCAGATATTGTGGCAGATCTTCCCCGCGTTCGAGGCGTTCTCTGAATTTGGCATGAGCAATGTCACGGGCGACAATGAGCGTGCCGGTCAGAGCAACACGTGTTTTAACCGGATAGCCTGAGAGTTCTTTACGAATTTCATCCATGGGTTTGCTGAGGTTAATTTTAACAGCCTCACCCTCCAGATGTTCGTCTGTCGTTTCTGGCAGGAATCGTGCGGGATCATGCTCGAGCTGTTCAAGGAAGAAGCCTTCAGCCGTAATGCGTGCTTTAACCTGACGGTCAGCAGAGCAGGAGACACCAATACCAACAGGCAGAGAAGCACCATGGCGTGGCAGGCGAATCACTCTCACGTCGTGGCAGAAATATTTGCCGCCAAACTGTGCACCAATACCCAGTGTGCGGCTGAGCTGAAGCACTTTTTCTTCCATTTCAGTATCACGGAAGGCATGACCGCCAATACTTCCGGATGTCGGCAGTTCGTCATACCAGTGCGTTGAGGCCAGTTTGACTGTTTTGAGTGTCTGTTCAGCTGACATACCACCAATGACTATTGCAAGGTGATAAGGCGGGCAGGCAGATGTTCCCAGTGTCTTAATTTTGGTGTCGAGCCAGTCAAGCAGTTTCTGCTCAGAGCCGAGCAGGGCGCGCGTTTCCTGAAACAGGAAGGTTTTATTGGCGGAGCCACCACCCTTCGCTACGAACATCAGGTCGAACTGCTCGTCGTGGTAGGTGGCAGGGTTTGCCAGAATATCGCACTGTACAGGCAGATTGGTGCCGGTATTTTTCTCTTCAAACATAGAGAGAGGCGCCATCTGTGAATAACGCAGGTTCGTACGGGTGTAGGTTTCATACACGCCTTTGGAGAAAGCAACTTCTTCGTCGCCATCACACCAGACGCGTTGTCCTTTTTTACCAAAGACGATCGCTGTCCCGGTATCCTGGCACATAGGCAGTACGCCGCCTGCTGCAATACAGGCGTTTTTCAGCAGGTCGAGGGCCACAAAGCGGTCATTGTCAGAAGCTTCGGGGTCTTTGAGAATAAGAGCGAGTTTTTCAAGATGTGCTGGGCGCAGGTAGTGCGCGACTTCATGAAAAGCCTGCGCTGTCAGCTCTGTCAGGGCTTCAGAGGTAACATGCAGGATTGTTTTACCGCCACAGTGTGAAGTGCTGACGCCATCGATATCAAGCTTACGGTAACGGGTTTTATCTTCCCCGGTGGGGAAGAGGGGAGAGTAAGCGAATGCAGGGGGCGCAGACGGGCGGGGGGGCTGACTGTTCATGTGAAATCATCTCCATGGCCGTGGCCCCCTTTTTAACCGGGAGCCTTTAACCGGGTGATGGGCCTTTTTTACGAAAAGCGTCAAGGCTTACCACCTGGGAAGAGCCATCACTTTCTGATGTGTGCTGTTCTGCCGTGTGCGTTTCATCTGGTGTTTCGGCTGTAGTTTCAGGCTCTTTTTCACTGAAATGCAGAGACAGGTGAATCGCCGGGTCAGCAAACGTTGTGATCGCGTTAAACGGAATAACCAGGGTCGAGCTTACGCCCCCAAAAGTCAGGTCAACGGAGATCTCAGAGGTTTCGCGGCTGACTTTAAGATTCCAGAACTGGTGTTGCAGTACAATTGTCATTTCATGCGGGTACTGCGCGCGCAGACGCGAAGGGATATCGACCCCTGGAAAATCGGTGCGGAAAGTCAGGTAGAAATGATGCTCACCCGGCAGACCGTTTTTGCTGACATGCTCAAAAGCGCTGAGCATGACCTGACGGTGTGCCTCTTCAAGCCACGTCTCATAAGGCAGCTCGCTGTCAAACGGGAAGCCCCCACCCCCCTGGGTGTTGTCATAATCGTCGGTCATAAAGGCTCTCCTTCAAACATGATGGTTTGCGCTGCTAAAACAGAGCTTGTCATTATGGAGGCATTTATATGCCAGAGATCAGCCGCGCGGGCAAAGACAAGGTGAGAATGAGGGCATAAAATTTAATATTTTTTTGTCATGGCCGGCAGGGCAGAAATACAGGCTGTGCTGACGGGCTTCAGTAATAGCCGTGTTTGCCTGATTCAGCATAACACAAGCCAGTATGTGTTATCCGATACAGTAAGGAGAATAATTGCGATATTTCTTTTCTATATCGTGTATTTTTCTATATTTTATTTTCGCTTCAGACTTGTGGCCGTAGCTTATGGATGTGTCGTTTTTTGTCGGGGTTGTCGCTCTGACATCTGAAGTGGGAGGGCTTCTGTTGCCCGGTGCCCTCCCGAACCGCGCTTATCGCTTATGCAGCAACAGCGAGCACCTCAGTGTTATCATTGGCACTTGTAAGTTTAGCCCGATAACGGCGGTACAATGCCGGGCAAAAGGAAGGTCTTTACCACGCGTGTCGAGCCTGTTTCGTCCCCATCTGCCTGAGCCGCAAAGCCCCGGTGTATATGGTGGAGACGCCGGGTACTGCCCCCGGGTCCACTACGCTTATTCCACGTTCCGTTTATCGCCATAGCCAAGGGTCGAACCCTCCTGCACCTCTGTATATAGAGAGAGGGGAGGCGAATTGCAAGATCACGTCTGGCATCACAGAGGTGGGTGGTGTAACAGGTCAGGCACCAGATTGTTTGAGCTTTTCGGGGGGAGCCGCAATGTCCTTGACTGATGCCCAGCGTGCAGAAATCGCTGCTCATGCCAGTGAAACCACGCCAACGCGCCGGCCAACAGTGCCGTCACTTGAGGCTATGCTGTATGCGCCTCAGAATGTGCTGGATCACGGTTTTATTCGTGTGATTGATTATATGGGTGATGATTCTGCCATTGTGCAGGCCGCGCGTGTGTCCTACGGGCGTGGTACGCGCAAAGTGTCAGAGGATGCCGGGCTGATCCGTTATCTTATGCGCCATCGTCATTCCTCTCCTTTCGAGATGTGTGAAATTAAATTTCACGTCAAACTGCCGATATTCATTGCCAGACAGTGGATTCGTCATCGTATGGCCAGTGTAAACGAGTATTCTGCACGCTATTCTATTCTTGATAGTGAGTTTTATCTGCCCGCACCTGAGCATATGGCTGCACAGAGTGAAGTGAACCGTCAGGGACGTGGTTCAGTACTGAACGGAGATGATGCCGCTGAGGTGCTGAATCTTCTGCGACAGGATGCGATGCAGACATACAGCCACTATGAAACCATGCTGGATGCTGAAAATGGTTATGGCCTGGCTCGTGAGCTGGCACGTATTAACCTGACTCTGAACACTTACACGCAGTGGTACTGGAAGGTGGATCTGCATAATCTGATGCACTTCCTGGCGCTGCGTCTTGACCCGCATGCTCAGTATGAAATTCGTGCTTATGCCGAGGAAATGCTGAAAGTTCTGCACGCATGGGTGCCACAGACGGCGAAGGCTTTTGAAGAATATCGCCGTGGTGCGGTTACGTTCTCAGCAAGCATGATTAAAGTGTTGCGGCGTATGCTTGCAGGTGAGGCCGTTGAGGTAGCGGACTCTGGTCTGAGCCGGCGCGAGTGGGATGAGATGATGGCTGTGCTCAGGGAGCAGTCATAATTACCTGCACTGTATAAAAGGACGTTCCTGGTGCAGGAAGAAGAAAATTTAAAACAAGCGTCTTTCGAAGAGAAAGAATCGTTTGAAGAGGGCGAAGTGTATCAAATCACTTCGCCTTCATCTTCATCATTGCCAAGCCTTACCCCTTTTGTGGTGGTTGCTTTGTTTCTGGCCGGAGTGCTGGGCATTTTATGGTGGACCAGCCCCGCTGACCAGAAAGACAAGAGTGTTTATATCTGTCACTCCACACAGACAGAAAGCGGTCAGGGCTTTTGCTTTCGCTGATAGCAGATGAGCTATGTGTTTTCTGTGTGTAGTCACCTTCTTCCATAACTTATAAGACGACGCCTGCCGGGTGATATGCTGTGACATACAGCATAAAACGATCACGTATGCGTGAATCGAGGGCCCCGCCTGCCAGCATGATGGTGATTCCTGACCTGTCTGCCCGGATCATAAAAATCTTCCCAGACGACATATTCCCGTTTTGTTCCTTATGTTTTTATAAATTATTAAGGTTATTATTAATGAAATTCTAACATAATTTATTTTTTCTTTTGAAAGAAATTCTGTTCTTTCAGTGGATTTTTTTTCTTTTTTCGTTGTCCAGTCTGTTAATGTTTTTATTATTTAAGTATTAAAAATCATATTTACATTAATTACTCACAATATAATCAAGAAATAGTCGTATTTTTATTCAATATAAACAAAATTATAATGTTATTTATGAACATCTTATTTATTCATTGCATAAAATTAATTTAAATTTTTAGAAAAATAATTACTGAAGATGAATAATATTACAAAAATATCACCATAAATTACTTACATTCTTATTGTCATTTTTAATTAAACAAAATAGAGGACCAGTTAAGTCTTGATGTTCGGAACCGTTGTGGTCCGGTTTATGACAATTACGTGAGTGAGTGGTCTTATATAATGAGCAACACAACTGTATCTCTGAGTGAATTTTCGGATGCCAGTAAGGTTATTGGTGCTGACGGTCAGACAACAACCGTAACCGGCACGTCAACCTCTTCTCTTGATGGCGGGACTGTAAAAGGGAATGTTGTTTTTGGCAGCAATGGTGATGTAACGCTTCAGCAGCTTACTCTTGATAGTAATGCTTCTGTTACAATCGACAGCGGTACAAATCTGACCCTTGATCAGAGCACACTGCCGTCTGGCACCATTACACTCAATGGTGGCACACTGAATAACACCAACGCGTTATCATCATCAGGTCCGCTGACTATCGCTTTTGGTTCAACACCATCTACAGTGACCCTTGATGCTTATGCTCTGAGTAATGTGACATTTACCAATGTTACACCAGAGGACACAATTAACCTGCACAACTCATACGGTGAAGTTAGTCTGGTTGATGATGGCACCGGTATTATTAAGGTCTTAAGTAAGAGTGGCCAAACTCTGACTTATCTGCATACAGGGCAGAAATCTGACGGATCTTATTATACAGCTTCAGACTTTACCGATCCGGCAACAGATGACAACGCATCGATTACGGGCGGTGATGATACGGTTGTGTGCTTCCTGGCAGGCTCAATGATCAGAACACCATCAGGTCTGACCGCGGTTGAAGCGCTTGAAACAGGTGATGATGTGCTGGTTTATGACAATGGTCAGCCTGCTACACAGCGCGTTACCTGGGCAGGTCAGGCACACTGCACTGTGCGTCCTGAACTGACGGATGATGAAGCCGGTTACCCTGTTCGTATTCTGAAAGATGCGATTGAAAAGGGTGTACCATTTAAAGATCTTCTGATTACGGCTGAACATTGCCTGTTTTTTGATGGTAAATTTATTCCAGCCCGTATGCTCGTGAATGGCCGTTCAGTTTTCTATGATAAGTCAATTACATCTTATGACTATTATCATATCGAAACCGAGCAGCATTCTGTTATCATGGCTGACGGCACCTTAACCGAAAGTTATCTGGATACAGGTAACCGCAGAGCGTTCACGCAGAAAAGTGCTGTTATTTCTATGGCAAAAACACGTGAGCTGACCTGGGATGATGCGGCTGCACCGCTTGGCGTAACACGTGATTTTGTTGAGCCTGTTTATCGTAAAATTGAAGCACGTGCAGAAAAAGCAAATCGTGTTGTTCAGGCTGAGCCACAGCCACTGACGAAAGAGACAAAACTGCATCTCACCACTGAAAGCGGTGCGGTTATTCGTCAGGCCCGTGAGCATAATGGTCGTGCAGTTTTCATGATCCCGGGTGGCGTGAATGCCGTTCGGATTGTTACCAGAGCAAGCCGCCCAAGTGACGTGATCGGACCATTTATTGATGATCGTCGTTATTTCGGTATTGCTGTTGGTGAAGTGAGTGTATTTGAACGTAATAAAATGCGTCAGGTTACTTCTCACCTGGTTGAGCACGACATTGATGGCTGGAACGGTTTCCAGGGTCATGACATGCGCTGGACCTCAGGTAATGCACTTCTGTCTCTGGGTGAGCGCGCTGCTGACAGCATTGCACTTCTCTCAATTGAGATTAAAGAAACCACGCACTATACGGTTGAAGAAACAGCAGCCGAGGCTGCAACTCTTCGCGCCTGATATACTCGTCCGGCAGGTTTTATATCCTGCCGGTCAGGTGTTTGAAAAAATATTAAAGCAGAAGGGGCAGGCCAGTCGTCTGCCCTTTTTGTATTTTTAAATGGTATTAAAAACACTTTTCTCTGTAATGTATTTTTCTACATTGAAGAAGAGATGGGCATGCCATGCTTCCTGATATCAGACTAAAACGGGTTTATGATTCACCGTCTTCAGAGGACGGTATGCGTGTTTTCACAGACCGGCTATGGCCAAGAGGTATCCGCAAGGCAGATCTCAAAATGGACCTGTGGCTGAAGGGGGTGGCGCCTTCGTCTGAACTGCGCCGCTGGTTTGGTCATGACCCTGCGCACTGGGATGAGTTTCAGGTAAAATACCGGCAGGAGCTGGCATTATATGATCCGGAAGTAAGGCAGCTTATTGACCTGGTGCGAAAAGAAAGAGTGACTTTGCTCTATGCTGCCCGTGACCCGGTATATAATCATCCTCGTGTGCTGGTAGCCTTTTTGAAAGAGACCATAGCTTCAGGTAAAGACCATCCGGGTGTTTAAAGGTCTTTGGGGCCGGTAATGTCAGTGACCGGCTGCATCATGACGTGCTTTGCGTGACAGCAGGTTGCCGATTGCCTGAAGCCCGGTGACCAGCACAATAAGCACGGCAACGACACCAGACATAATGGTGGTGTTGAAGCGCTGGTAGCCATAACGAATAGCCAGGTCTCCAAGTCCTCCGGCACCAATTGTGCCAGCCATTGCTGACGCTCCAACCAGCGTGACAAGAGTGACGGTCAGCCCTGAAATCATACCAGGGAGGCTTTCTGGCAGAAGTACATAACGTATCACCATCCAGCGTGTGCCGCCCATGGCCCGTACCGCATCGACAAGGCCAGGGTCAACTTCACGTAACGAGACCTCAGCAATGCGTGCGAAGTAAGGAATGGCGGCAATAGCCAGAGGTACGATTGCTGCCGTTGTGCCCAGAGATGTGCCAACAATGAAGCGTGTTAAGGGAATAAGCAAAACCAGCAGGATAATAAACGGCACAGCACGTACTGCATCTGTCAGTAATCCCAGAGGGCGCGCCAGCCACGGCATGGGTGACAGGCCGGAGGGGCCGGTCAGTACCAGAAGAATACCCAAAGGCAGTCCTCCGGCAACGGCGAGAAAGCCTGAAATGAGCACCATCTCAAGTGTTTGCCATGTGGCCTGAAGGAGCAGATTAAAGATCAGGCGTGACATAACCTGTGACCTCAACAGAACGGGCAAGACTATTCAGAAGAGAGAGGTTCTCTTCTGTCGGGGCGGGAAGCTGAAGCAGAACGTCCATCGCGGGCTGTTCGATATTCTGGTGTGGCTGAGCGCGCAGAACAGTGGCAGAAATCGTGTTTTGCTCAAGCTTTATAAGAAAAGGGGTAAGCGGGTGCTCTTTCAGGTCAAGCGTGAGTCTGACGATCGCCTGTGACCCGTTTTGCGCATCTGTGCTCAGATTATCAGGTAATGGCATAGTGGAATTTTCTGAGTTTTGCAGAATTTCTGCCGGCGTGCCGCGTGCGGCAATATGGCCATCTTTCAGCACCAGAACATGATGACCGAGCTTGTGCACGACATCCATTTCATGCGTAATAAAAAGCAGAGTAAGCCTGAGCTTACGATTAATGTCAGACAGCAGGGCCAGAACAGAGTCAGTGGTCTCAGGGTCAAGAGCTGAGGTTGCCTCGTCGCACAGCAGCAATACAGGGTTAGCGGCTAAAGCTCGCGCTATACCGATACGTTGTTTTTGACCACCTGAGAGAAAGGCGGGGTATTTATGGCCGTGGTCAGCCAGACCTACCAGATCGAGTAGTTCATTAACGCGTTTTTGTCTCTGTGCTTTTGCAATGCCAGCTATTTCAAGCGGCAGCGCAACATTAGCCGCTGCTGTGCGTGATGAAAGCAGATTGAAATGCTGAAATACGACACCAATTTTGCGGCGCAGGGGTACAAGGCGTTTTTCAGGTAAGGCTGCGAGATCTTCACCACAAAACAGAATGCGCCCGCTATCTGGTTTTTCAAGACCGTTCAGGCAGCGCAGCAGCGTTGATTTACCAGCTCCTGAGCGGCCGATAATGCCAAAGCTGTCGCCCTGTTCAACGTTAAAGCTTATGTTGTGCAGTGCCGTATGAGACCCAAAACTACGACTGATATTTTCAACGGCAAGTAGTGTCATGACCAGCCTGGCACGATGGCCCCGTGATACACATCAGTCAGAGCTTTATGCACATTGGGCTGCTGGTAGGATTTGACCAGCGTTGCAACCCAGGGGGCATTTTTATCAGCTTCGGTCACAGCAATAAAATTAATGTAAGGATTATCTTTTAATCCTTCATTGCCAATACTGTCTTTTTTAACATCAATGCCGGCTTTAAGGGCCCAGTCAGTGTTGACGACGGCGGCATCAAGGTCAGGCAAAGCCCGCCCGACCATGCCTGCATCCAGCTCCTGGATCGTAATGTTTCCGGGGTTGTCAGCAATATCGAGCGCGGTAGGGGTAAGTCCGGCATTATCAGACAGTTTTATGACACCAAGGGACTGGAGCAGGTGTAGCGCCCGGCCTTCGTTGCTTGGGTCGTTTGGTACGCCAATTTTAGCATTCTGAGGTAATTCAGAAGGAGATTTCCAGCGTGTTGAATACAGGCTGATCGGTGCAAAATACGTATTACCTACGGGTACGATTGTATAATTTCTTGCTTTTTTCTGTGCTTCGAGAAAGGGACCATGCTGGAACGCATTAGCATCCAGCTCGTGCTGCTGAAGTGCTTCGTTAGGTGCGTTATAATCTGAAAAAGGGATAATTTTCAGTAACAGGCCCGCTTTGGCAGCATTTTCTGCAGCAACACGCCAGACGTCTTCATCTTCACCCGCCATAATGCCGACACGGATAACTTTTTGTGCTTCAGCATGAGCAAAATTAACAGTCAGAGGTGCCGTGCTTATCAGGGCAAGCACAGAGCGCCGGGAGAGAGGAGGGAGCGACATGAAGGATGCACTTTAATTTACATTGGGATGATAGCGGTATTATAACACAAAATTCATAGTTTAATATAAAATAAGTGCACATGGTGTCCAATATAAAAAAACACTATTGGATCGTGTTAAATGATAATGCAGGCAGGATAATAATACAGTATCGAAATATTCTCTTATTTTTCCTGCCATGCACCGAAGTCTTATAAAATCAGAGCGCCGAATTCTTTTGGAGGGCCTGTGTGGTTGCCTGGGCGATCTGATAAAATGCGCGGGCGGCATCACTGTCAGGTGCACTGGCGACAACAGGCATACCATTATCAGCGCTTGTGCGGATATCAAGAAGCAGCGGTACTTCACCAAGGAACGGCACCTGCATCGCCTCAGCTTCTTTTCTGGCTCCGCTATGACCGAACAGCTCTGTGTTATGTCCACAGTTAGGGCAGCAGAAATATGACATGTTTTCGATAACGCCCAGCACGGGCACTTCCATCTTTTTAAACATGCTGACACCACGACGGGCATCAATCAGTGCGATATCCTGCGGGGTGGAGACAATAACTGCGCCAGCCAGCTTTATTTTCTGCATCAGTGAAAGCTGAGCATCGCCCGTGCCCGGAGGCATGTCGATAACCAGAATATCCAGCTCACCCCAGTCAACATCTGTCAGAAACTGGTTAATCGCACCCATGACCATAGGGCCGCGCCAGATCATAGCCTGCTGCTCCTGCACCAGCATACCAATAGACACAGACTTAATGCCCCAGGCATTAACGGGCTGAAGGCGGCCGTTTATAACTTCCGGCTTGCTGCTGACACCGAGCATACGGTGCTGAGAGGGGCCATGAATGTCAGCATCAAGCAGGCCTGTGCGCAGCCCCTGCTGTGCCAGGGCTACGGCAAGGTTGGTGGCTGTTGTTGACTTACCAACTCCCCCTTTGGCTGAGGCAACGGCGATAATAGCTTTAACGCCGGGCAGCACAGGGGCATCTGGTGCAGGTGCTTTTCCGCCAAAAGGCCTGTGCCCTTTTGGTGCCGGGGGTGACGCAGGGGCGGCCGGGCGGTGTGCTGTCAGAATAATAGCAGCGTCTCTCACGCCAGGAAGTGCTTTAAGTAACTCAGCAGCTTTGTCACATAAGGGGGCGAGAGCACCGGCTTTTTCGCGGCCGACAGCCAGAGCGACAGAGAGCTTGCCGCCATCTGTTGTGTAACCTTCAAGTTTGCTGAGCGAGAGCAGCGAGTGGCCAGTGCCTGTATCTTGTACCGAGTCAAGAATCTTTGCGATATCATCGGAATGGAAGAGGGGCTTTGTCACAGTCAGTGTCCTGATTCGCTATAAAAAAGACATGTAACCGTGTGCGGGTGGCGGTAACAGAGGCCTTGTAAGAAAAACGGGACTATACCCGAATTTGCTCTGAATGACATAATGCGTCAGGATAGTTTCGTTTTCCGGTCAGGCTGTATCTTATCAGAGGCAGCCCTTCATCTTGATATGCAGAGGTTCTGTTTGCGTTTATGGTAGCTCAGCATGAGGCATCGGCCATTACGCCTGTTCAGGTGGCACCTGTAAAAAATGGTCAGGGGCGAGACCATCGTATTGATGCTATGCGCGGGGCTGCATTGCTGATGATGTTTGTGGATCATATTCCGCAAAGTCTGTTGAATCGTTTTACAATGCGTAATGTTGGTTTTGCTGATGCCGCCGAGGTCTTTGTACTGCTGGCGGGTTATGCTTCATGGCTGGCTTATGGCCGGGGCTTTAAGAAATATGGGGTGGTCGGGTGCCTGAAACGGATTTTCCGGCGGTGCGTACAGCTCTATATCGCTCAGGCTATTATGGTGTTTGTCTCAGTAGCCAGTATCAGGGTATGGCGTCATTTTACCCCCGTGCCGGTTGATTTTCTTGAGCCTGAGCTGGCACATGGCATAGGCTGGATCTGGCGGGCGATGACGCTTGATGCCCTGCCCAGTAACCTTAATATCCTGCCTCTTTATATTGTTTTTCTGGCAGGCTTCCCTCTTTATTTTCTGCTGATGCGCTTACAGCGCTATCTGGCACTGCTTGTTGCCGGAGCGCTGTGGTTTTTAATTAATCTTGACCCGGATGTTAATTTTCCAAACTGGCTTGACCCTGACGGCTGGTATTTTAACCCGCTGGCCTGGCAGTTTTTGTTTGCTCTTGGGGTAACAGCTTCTGCTGAAACAGAGCGGAGGGGGACTGATTTTCCCCGCATTCCGGTTCTGTCCGTCTGTTGTATCGCTTACCTTATTTTTTCAGCTTTTCAGGCTTTTCCATGGGCTCAGTGGTCGTTGCCTGATCTGCGCCCGCTGGGTGACTTAGTGTCTCCCGCCAAGAGCTGGCTGTCACCGCTGCGTCTTTTCGATGTGCTGGCTATTTTTTATCTGATGCAGTCATCATCTGTTGCGCGTGTATGGGCGTCAGATACACGTGTCGGACAAATTCTGGCCAGAGTTGGGCGCTATTCACTGGATGTTTTCGTTGTCGGCACCATTCTCGATCTTTATGCGCGTCTGGTTTTTACGAGCTTTGGTGATGGCTGGATATTGCAGATTGTCGTGAATGTGGTTGTTCTGGGTGTATTGTTTGCGCTGGCCGGCTGGCTGGACGCCCGGCGAAAACGGCAGCAGTCGCAGGCTCTGGCAGCTGCAGGCTGACGTATCAGGCTGATCGTGTGATAAGCAGGCATAGTGTCTGAAGCCAGAAATGATGAGAGTGGTAATTTTTATGCGTTTGTCAGTTCGCCTTTTGTCTGTGAGTTCACTGTCGTGTTTGTTGCTTGCCGGTACAGCAGGCATGTCTTCTGCCTGGAGTGCAGATGCAGCCGTGCCAGTCGCAGCACCTGCCGGAGCTGGCAAAGTGCATATGGTGCCAGACAGTTTTGCTGACCTCGCTGACCGCCTTTTGCCTGCTGTAGTGAATGTTTCTACATCTCAGACCGTGAAAAAAGGAGAGGGTGATGATGACGAGGGTGATGATGATCAGTCATCACAGATGCCAGACTTTCCACATGGTTCTCCGTTTGAGAAATTTTTTCATGACTTTATGAACCGTAACACCAGCCCCGATTCACCGCCGCGGCGGATGCAGGCTCTGGGCTCAGGTTTTATCATTGATCCGGCCGGTTATATTGTAACCAACAATCACGTTATTAGTCATGCTGATAAAATCACGGTTACGCTGCAGGATAACACGGTGCTGCAGGCCAGGCAGATCGGTCATGATGACCGCACTGATCTTGCGTTGCTGAAGGTTGAAAGTAAGCAGCCTTTACCTTTCGTACAGTTTGGGGACAGTGAAAAGCGTCGGGTGGGTGACTGGGTGCTTGCCATTGGTAATCCGTTTGGCCTTTCCGGCACGGTGACGGCCGGCATTATTTCATCACGTGGCCGCAATATCGATCAGGGTCCCTATGACAATTTTATTCAGACTGATGCGCCAATTAACAGGGGGAATTCCGGCGGACCTCTGTTTGATATGGATGGTAATGTTATTGGTATTAACACAGCCATTTATTCGCTTTCCGGCGGGTCTGTTGGTATTGGGTTTGCTATTCCGTCAAGTGAAGCCAGAGGTATTATCGGGCAGCTGCGTAAAAACGGCAAAGTGTCGCGTGGCTGGCTTGGTGTACGCATCCAGAATGTGACGCAGGATATCGCAGATGGCCTGAATCTGACGCCGGCACGTGGTGCACTGGTGGCTGGTATTGAAAAAAATGGTCCTGCAGCAAAAGCAAAACTGCAAATGGGTGATGTTATTCAGTCGCTCAATGGCCATCCTATTGAAGGTAAGGCATTACCGCGTCTTTCAGCTGATATTCCCGCAGGTACGGTCGCGCATCTTGGTGTCTGGCGTCATGGCAAGGTTATTGATGTGCCTGTTACGATTGCAGCATTGCCTGATGTAGCCGCTGACAAACCTGAGACAAAAAAAGCGCCTGAGACGAAAAACTCGAAAGAGGTCAGTCTGTCAGCTCTTGGCTTTACAGTCGGACAGCTCGATGAGGCTGCACGGCAGAAATACTCTGTTTCTGCTACCCAGAGGGGCGTGGTTGTCACCTCAGTGAAGGATGATGGTCTGGCGTCTGATCGGGGGCTGAGAGAAGGTGATGTTATTACTATGGTGCAGCAGGCCGAAGTGAATACCCCTGCTGAATTAAAAACCCGGATTGAGGATGCTCAGAAAGCGAAAAAGAAGTCAGTCCTCCTGCTTGTGCACGATAATGATGGTGCGCGTTATATTCCTTTCACCCTGACCAGTGCTGATACGCACTAAAAACAGTCAGTAAAGAGTGAGTTGTTTTGCAGATACCGTCTTCTTGTTACCCGTCTTACTGGTTAAGAAACCAGACCTTGCGGCAGGCCATTCGTCTTATTGTGTCAGTGGCCCTGTGTTGCCTTGTTACTCAGGTTACGCATTTGCAGGAGCCCGCCTGGGCCCTGATTACATCGGTGATTGTGACACAAAGCAGTATCACAGAAACCATGTCTTCCGGCCGGTATCAGCTTGTTGGCACGCTTATAGGCGCCTGTGCCAGTGTGGTGCCGATTACATTGATGTTGCTGCACTGGCCGCTATGGCTGAGTTTTAGTATTACGTTTGTGCCTTTGGCCATTCTGGCCTCCTGGCGTCCAAACACACGCATGGCGGTCGTTACGTTAATGATCGCAACGCTTTTCCCGATCGAAGGTGACCCGTACCTCAGGCCGGTTGAGCGTGTTCTGGCCATTCTCTTCGGTGTCAGTGTGTCTATGTTCGTGTCTTACATGGTGTTGCATGAGCAGGCCCGTCGTGATGCATTTCGTAATGCGGCTGAGACCGTCCGAAAAATTGTGGGTATTCTGAGCCATGCCAAAAGACATGACCTTGCGTGGTCGGAGTTTCAGGATCTGAATGATGACTGTGCTGCCGTTTTAAGAAAAGTACAGACTGCTGTTGAAGAAGCCCGCCGTGAACGGTGGGTTCCTCTTGAGGAGCGTGATCCGATGCTGGCGTCTTTGCCAACGGCACTGCGGCAGTTGCAGATGGACACGATTGTTGTCGCCAGGGCTATTATTCTCCGCCAGGCCGGTGATATTTTAAAGCCGCAGACTATGGCCAGTTTTGACTGGATTATTGCGCGCTGTGAAGCTGAGGCCGTGAGTCGTAAGGCCACGAAGCCGGATATCGCGGCTGAGATCATTGCCACACTTCCTGCTGAAAGCGACCATCCGGATGAGGTTGTGCGTTTTGTGCTGGCTATTTTACGTAAAGATCTGATTACATTGATTCATCAGCTTGGCGGAGATGATCTTTCTGTATGAATATTCTGGTAATAAATTGTTTTTTTTTTAAAGAATGACATATAATGTTAACGACTATAATGTGATGATACTTCAGGCATGGCGCATACCTGCTCAGGGGATGCTCAGCTGTCCGTTCAGAGCAATATGGTCACTCAAGTATAAAGGAAGCCCCTGATGACTAAATGTCCTGCAAAGCGTTGCAAATCTCCTTGTTTTTATGGTGTATTTTTTATTGGTCTCGTTGCCACCGCTGCATATTTCTGGCGCAAAAAGAAGTGCAGCAACTAAAATAAAAAACTTCTGGCCGCGCGAAGGCTATTACGCGGCCGCTGCTTAACTGTGAATTGAGTAGTATTTTTATATTAAGGCCCGCCTGGACCTTCCGGCGGGTCATTTATTTGAGAATGAAGAGGAGCTTGCGTTGAGTCCAAGTGAAGAGAAGAACTCTATGTCTTCTTTGCATCATGCATCTGATGTCGCGGCTGCGGCTGAGTTTGCCAAGGTTTCAGCTGCTGTTGCAAAATTTGTGCAGTCACCAGTGACAGCAACACCTTCGGTTCCTTCTTCCGCATCGACTCCGCTTTCTTCTCCATTATCTGCTCCGGTCGTATCTTCAGCATCAGAGCCGCAGCCTGTTTCTCCTGTTGCTGCTATGGCGGCTTCAGCGGCTGCAGCACCTCTTGGTCAGACAGCCGATACAAAAGCTGAAAAAGAAGAAGGAAAAGAACCTTCTAAGGCAAAGCCCGCTTATCTGCCGGCACCACAGTCGCCTACACAGAGTTGTGGTCATGGCATTCGTTATGACTTTAATATGGGTGCGCGCATTCAGCTGCCTAATCGTAGCGAAGGCAAGTGGCGGATTGTGCTGCGTGACCTTGATACCGGTAATATTCTTTTCTTTAATGAGAATACAGGTGCCATGGTTGCCTCATCAAAACGCTATTATGTGCGTTTTGGTATTGAGATCACCGATGTTCAGGCTGATGGTACAGAGAAAATTATTTTCACCCATGAGCTGGACTGTCGCAATAAAGAGGTTGTTATTCAGCTTCCGGTTGGCACGCTTGGTGATACGCTTGCGTGGTTTCCCTATGTCGTACGCTTTGCTGAGGAGCGTGGTGCCCGGGTGACCTGTCTGCTGTCAGGGCTCATTAAGCCAGCTCTGATGAATGATTATCCCAATATCCGCTTGCTGACTTCGGAAGAGGCAGAAAAAGAGAAGGTCTGTGAAAAGGCTTATGCGACATATTGCCTTGGCCTGTTCTTTGATGATGCAGAGAATGTTCAGCAGCCGACAGATTTCCGCTTTGTCGGGCTGCACCGTACCGCTGGTTATATTCTGGGAGTTTCTCCAAAAGAAGAACCTCCTCGTCTTTTACTGAGCAAAGAAGGCCGGCCTATAAAAGAGAAATATGTATGTATTGCTGTGCAGGCCAGTACGCAGTGTAAATACTGGAATAACCCAGGGGGATGGCGAGAGGTTGTAACCTTTCTCAAAGAAAAAGGTTACCGGGTTATCTGTATCGATCAGAAGCCTATTCACGGTACCGGTGTTGTCTGGAACCACATTCCTTATGGCTCAGAGGACCAGACCGGAGATCGCCCGCTGACGGAGCGTATTCGCTGGTTGCAGCATGCTGAGGCGTTTATTGGTGTGAGCTCAGGGCTTGCCTGGCTTGCCTGGGGTGCTGGCACTAAAGTCGTGATGATATCCGGTTTCACACATCCTACTAATGAATTTGAGACCCCTTATCGTGTGATTAACTGGCATACCTGTAATTCATGCTGGAATGATCCGCGTGTGCGTTTTGATCATCATAACTTCATGTGGTGCCCACGGCATGAAAACACGCCCCGGCAGTTTGAATGCTCACGTCTGATTACCGGTAAGCAGGTGATCGACACACTGGAAAAAGTGATTGAGGAATAAAAACAGGCTGGCATGCTTCGTCATCTGGTTATTTTTAATGCCAGACGACAGAGTTACAGTGCTGTAAAAAGGATGAGTAAAAATTTTACGTTACGCAGGGTAATGTTTGGCGTAAGATTTTCTCAGTAACGTCTGAAGCAGTGTGGCGTTCGGACGGATTTTAAATAAGGAGAAAGACTTTGCGGTCTTCAGTGTCTCGTCTTGCTTCTCTGGCTGCCGGCGTCATGACGGTATGTGCTTTTATTATGGGCGGAGAGGTGGCCACAGGCTTGTCTCCTCAGGCGCATGCGCAGGCTTCAGTTCTGCTTAAGCACCAGACAACAACAGCGATTGTTGAAACGATTGATACCAGCACCCGTGAGTTGCTGCTGCGTGATGCCAGAGGTAATCTGGTAACGATTGAGTATGGTTCTTCAGTTCGTGACCTGCCGCATCTTGCTGCTGGTGATAAACTGAGCATTTCATTTGTTGAAACTCTTGGTGCAGAGCTGGCACAACCTGGCAGTCCGCTGCCTGAATCAACGGTTCAGGTTGCTCGTGGTTATGTAAAAGGTCATCCACGTGGTGTTATTGCTTCCTTTCGCAGAGAGCGGGCAAAAATTACTTCTGTAGATGTTGCTACACACACTGTTTCTTTCGTGACAGATGATGGCGACAGCCATATTGCTGTTTTACGTACAAAAGCCATGCAGGACTTCCTGAAAACACTGAAGGTTGGTGATGTTGTCGATATCACCCGCATGGAATCAATTTCTTATGTGATTAAAGGTCAGGTAACAGTGCCGACGGCTCCGGTTGTCGCCGCTCCTGCTGCATCTGCACCAGCTGCAAAATAAGCAATATTGTAAAATATATTGCATGAAGAGAGCGCCTTTACGGGCGCTCTTTTTGTTTGTGTAAAATACGATAAGACTTACATCATATGTCATGTAAGTGACGACTGACAGGAGTGAGAAATGGCTGGGAAAAAACTATCAGGCGCGCGGGTTGTGCAAATACTGGATGATATGAACGGAGGACGGTCTTTTCTGGCTAATATTATAGGTTTTTTCTGTGTTGCGGCTATGCTTGGTCTTGTCGAAATGGCATGTCGCTTCATGCTGAATACACAGCTTGACCTTATCCTGCGTATTCTTCTTGTAGTTCTGGCAGGGTATTATTTTCTGCCATTTTTAATTTTGTGGGTTTTGCGCGGTAGTAAGAGCTGAGACTATCTCTCTGGTGTCAGAGGCACCAGAGAGATAAGTGAGAAATCAGCGCCCTGTGCGGCGGGTCAGCTGTGAAAGATCTCTCACAGCACCCCGGGCAGCACTGGTTGTCAGAGCGGCATAGGCTTTAAGAGCCGTTGAAACCACGCGTTCACGCTTTGGCTGCCATGCTTCATTCTCTCTGGCTTCCATCTGCTCGCGGCGTTTTTGTAAAATATCTTCTGTTACAGCAACAGACAGGCGACGTGCCGGAATGTCGATGTCGATGATATCGCCTTCTTCAACCAGGCCGATTACGCCACCTTCACCAGCTTCGGGCGAAATATGGCCAATGGACAGACCGGAGCTGCCACCAGAGAAACGCCCGTCAGTAATCAGAGCACATTTTTCAGCCAGACCTTTTGATTTGAGATAGCTGGTAGGGTAGAGCATTTCCTGCATGCCAGGACCACCTTTGGGGCCTTCATAGCGAATCAGCACTACGTCGCCAGCTTTGATCTGATCTTTGAGGATGGCTGTAACAGCATCATCCTGACTTTCGAAAATGCGTGCCGGTCCTGAGAATGTTTCCAGCCCTGCTGCTACACCTGCCGTTTTAACAATTGCACCTTCTGCAGCAAGGTTGCCATACAGCACGGCCAGACCACCATCTTTGCTATAGGCATGCTCTGAATCGCGAATAGCACCGCTGACTTTATCTGTATCAGGTGTTTTATACAGTGCAGACTGCGAGAAAGCCTCTGTCGTGCGTACACCACCAGGTGCGGCACGGAAGAAGGTGCGTGCTTTTTGTTTGCTCTCGCCATCTTCTGATCGAATGTCCCAGCGATCCAGAGCTTCGGTCAGAGATGAGGCATGCACCATCTGCACAGTGTTATGCAGCAGTTCCATGCGGTTCAGCTCACCCATAATGGCAGGAATACCGCCGGCACGATGAACATCTTCCATATGAATGTCAGAACGGGATGGTGAGACCTTGCACAGGTTAGGTACACGGCGTGAAAGACGATCAATATCTTTCATGGTGAAGGGAATTTCCCCTTCATGTGCGGCTGCCAGCAGATGCAGGACAGTGTTGGTTGAACCACCCATGGCAATATCAACTGACATGGCATTTTCAAAAGCTTCAACCGAAGCAATATTGCGGGGCAGAACACTCTGGTCGTTCTGCTCATAAAAGCGGCGTGCCAGTTCGACAATGCGGGTACCGGCTTCAATAAACAGATCACGGCGGGCAGCATGTGTTGCTACAAGGCTGCCGTTACCAGGGAGTGAGAGACCCAGAGCTTCGGTCAGGCAGTTCATTGAGTTCGCGGTGAACATACCAGAGCATGACCCGCATGTCGGGCAGGCTGAACGTTCGATTGTTTCCGAATCGGCGTCGCTGACATTTGGGTTGGCGGCGGCAACCATAGAGGTCACCAGGTCGGCGCGCTGTTCAATGTCGTCAATCGTGACTTTCCCGGCTTCCATCGGTCCGCCCGAGACAAAAATAACCGGAATATTCAGTCGCATGGCAGCCATAAGCATACCGGGAGTGATTTTGTCACAGTTGCTGATGCAGACCAGGGCATCAGCGCAGTGGGCGTTGACCATATATTCAACGGCGTCGGCAATCAGCTCGCGTGAAGGCAGGCTGTACAGCATGCCACCATGACCCATGGCAATGCCGTCATCAACAGCTATCGTGTTGAATTCACGGCCAATACCGCCGGCTTTTTCAATAGCACCACAGACCAGCTGTCCCAAATCTTTGAGGTGAACATGGCCCGGTACAAACTGAGTAAAGGAGTTAGCGACGGCAATAATGGGTTTGCCAAAATCGCTGTCTTTCATTCCGGTTGCGCGCCACAGGCTGCGTGCACCTGCCATATTGCGTCCATGAGTAGTGGTGCGGGAGCGGTAGCCGGCCATTATTAATCTTTCTGGTCTGATCAGTGGTTATGACGGAACCTGCAGTGTTGCGGGAAAGCAGGCTGTGCGTGCGATCACGCGCGCGGCGGTAATCTACGGTAGAAACCCCTGGCTGTCAGGTGCTATCTCTCTTTTTTGATGATGATTGATTTACTACAGTTTTATGACAAATTCTCTTTTCTGCGAGAGCCGTGCTGTCATTCGGTTGCAGCAGGGCGGGCTGTTCAGTATTTCTTGAACATATTCTGTCAGTGAGAGTGTGATACGGAGCATAGATGGACGTTTCCACCCAGCAGCCGGTTCAGTCAGCCGTGCTGAAGCCTGGTCGCCCTAAAACCCTGACGGGAGATCCCTTTTTCAGAGGGCTTGTTCTGTCAGCCGGTGTGGGTGTTCTGCTCATTCTCGGGGCTGTTATTGTCGTTATGGTGGTCGGTGGTATGCCGGCATTCGGGCAGTTTGGTCCCGGGTTTCTGATCTCTAAGGTCTGGAATCCGGTCACGCAGCATTTTGGTGCTGCTGCGCCTGTTTTTGGTACTGTTGCCAGTAGTGTTCTGGCGTTGCTTATTGCGGTCCCCTTATCGTTTGGTACGGCATTCTGGCTGACAACGCTGGCTCCGCCAGCGGCTTCATCTGTGATTGGTATGGCCGTTCAGCTGCTTGCGGCTGTTCCATCAATTATTTTTGGCATGTGGGGCTTTTTTGTTCTGGTACCACTGGTTGCCCATTATGTGCAGCCCGCAGTCAAAGCTCTTTTTGGTCACGTACCGGTTGTGTCAGTACTCATTTCAGGGCCGCCATTTGGTACGGGTCTGTTCACGGCAGCGGTTATTCTGGCCATTATGATTATGCCTTCGATTACGGCTGTTATGCGTGATGTTTTTGCTTCGATTCCTTCTGTTCTGCGTGAGAGTGCCTACGGCCTTGGTGCTACCCGCTGGGAAGTGATGCGTCGGGTTGTCCTGCCCTGGTCTCGTCAGGGTGTTGTCGGCGGTATTGTTCTGGGCATGGGGCGGGCTATGGGTGAAACTATGGCTGTAACCTTTGTCATTGGTGACAGTAACCATATTGGCTGGTCGATATTTGCACCGGCAAATACTATTGCATCGCTGATTGCTCTCGAGTTTCCTGAAAGTCCGGCCGGCAGTCTTAAGCTGGCTTCTCTTATGGCTCTGGGAGCTATTCTTATGGCGATTTCATTCGTGACCTTATGGTGCTCGCGCATGTTGCTGGCTCGCGGGCAGAACAGCACAGGAAAACGCTCATGACTGCACGCAGAACGCCGGATAGCTTTCGCGCTGCCCGCCGCAGAATGGCTGACCGTCTGGCTACGTTGTTTTCGTGGTGTGCAACAATACTCGTTGTTTTTGTGCTGGGCTCTATTTTATGGACCCTGTTAGAGAAAGGCCTGCCTGGGCTTCATTTGTCGATTTTTACAAAATCAATGAAAGCGCCGGGGCAGAATGGTGGCCTTGCTAATGCGATTGTTGGCAGCCTTATGCAAACAGGGCTTGCTGTCCTGCTGGGCGCGCCGATGGGTATATTTACCGGTATTTATCTTGCTGAATATGGCAGCCACAGCAAACTGGCTGATAGTGTGAGATTTGTTTCGGATATGTTGCTTTCAGCGCCGTCTATTCTGATCGGCCTGTTTATTTATATGATTCTGGTTGCCCCGTTTGGTCATTTTTCAGGTTTTGCAGGCGCAGTGGCGCTGGCTGTCCTTGCTATGCCTATTATGGTGCGCACAACAGAAGATATGCTCAGGCTGGTTCCTCTTTCCATGCGTGAGGCGGGCATTGCCCTTGGTGCGCCAAAGTGGCGTGTGACCTGCTTTATCTGCATCAGGGCTGCACGGGGTGGTATCATGACCGGCGTTCTGCTCGCAGTTGCGCGTGTTGCAGGTGAGACTGCACCATTGCTGTTTACGTCATTAGGGAATTCAGAGTTGTCGTTTAATATGGGGCGTGAGATGTCGAGCCTGCCCCTGGCAATTTATCAGTATGCAGGGTCTGCTTATCAGGATTGGGTACAGCAGGCCTGGACAGGTGCCCTGCTTGTGACATTTGGTGTGTTGATTATTAATATTGTGGTGCGGATCGGGATCCGCGGGGGCAAAGCATGAGCGAGCACGGTGTGAACAGTACCTTATCAGAGGGTGCAAAGACGGCTACCGCGCCTGAACTTGCTCTTCAGGTCAAAAATCTGGACTTTTATTACGGCAAAACGCACGCACTTCATAATATTTCTCTGGACTTCCCCCTGCGGAGTGTCACAGGCATGATCGGGCCGTCAGGGTGCGGTAAATCAACATTGCTGCGTGTGTTAAACCGGATGTATGACCTCTATCCCGGCCAGAAAGCGACGGGTGAGGTCATATTTGATGGCCAGAATATCCTTGCTCCGGGTGTTGATCTTAATCTTTTACGCTCGCGCATTGGCATGGTGTTTCAGAAACCGACCCCTTTTCCAATGTCGATTTATGATAATATTGCTTTTGGCATCCGACTGCATGAGCGGGTCAGCTCTTCTGAGATGGATGGCCGGGTTGAAGATGCTCTGCGTCGTGTCGCTTTGTGGTCAGAGGTGAAGGACCGCCTTAAATCTAATGCCACAGCCATGTCAGGCGGGCAGCAGCAGCGTTTATGTATTGCCCGTACTATTGCCACACATCCTGAGGTGATTTTGCTCGATGAGCCAACCAGTGCGCTTGATCCGGTTTCAACCGCGCGTATTGAAGAGCTGCTTGACGAGCTGAAGGCTGAATTTACCATTATTATGGTAACACACAACATGCAGCAGGCTGCACGCTGTGCTGACCAGGTGGCGTTCTTTTATCTGGGCGATCTGGTCGAGATTGATAATACGGACCGTATGTTTACCACGCCGCGGGAACGCCGCACACAGGATTATATTACCGGTCGCTTTGGCTAACTGAGGGAAGCAGGGTTATGACAACAGACGTTGGGCATACCGTAACGCGGTATGATCAGGAGCTTGACCGTTTGCGGGGGATGGTGGCGCGTATGGGCGGGCTGGTTGAACGCCAGACAGCTCAGGCCATTGCCGCTGTAGTAGATCAGAATGAGGACGCAGCTCTCGAGCCGCCTGAACTCGATGCAGAGGTTGATGCGCTTGAGCGCGAGGCTGAATCTCTGGCGATTCGTATTTTGGCCCTGAGGGCACCTATGGCGGTTGATCTGCGTCAGATTATTGCAGTTCTTAAAATTACCGGTGATCTTGAGCGTATCGGGGATTATGCCTCATCTATTGCTCGCCGGGCGTTAAAAGTAGAGCCGCTGGATGGCGCATTATCTTTCAGTGCATTGCGGAGTATGGCTCGTCTTGTACAGGAAAATCTGCACAATACGATTGAGGCTATGACCTCTGACGACAGCGCCAGAGCGATGGAGGTCTGGAATTCAGATGCTGTTATTGACGAGCTTTATACGGCGATGTTTCGTGAGCTCGTGACGTATATGATGGAAGACCCGCGTAAGATTGGCCCATGTATTCATCTTTTATTTGTGGCTAAAAATCTTGAGCGTATTGGCGACCATGCAACGAATATCGCTGAGCGTGTTTATTATGCCGTGACAGGCGATATGCTGCCTGCGGTTCGTCCTCGTGGTGGTAAGGCTGCAAAGCGCAGCTGATACCAACTGAAATATTCTGAGTATAAAAAACGCCCCGTAATAAATTTTACGGGGCGTTTTTTGAGTCGTGGCACCTGAAAAATTAAGGGGCCTGTACTGAGATACCTATCTGACTGACCAGTTGCGGATTCGCTGACATCATACTGACACCAGCAATAAGAGCCATAAGAGGCAGAGGGCGGGCTGGTTTGATATTAATAACAAGCGGCCCTTTGTCGGGGTGCATGAAATAAGTCGTTAAGGACGCAAAGAAGTCGGAGGGAGTTGCGCCATTTGGCGCAAACTTTGCCTGCAGCCCGGTCAGCAGTTCAAGAGGCGTTGTGTTATGCGCTTTGGCGCTGGCCGTAAGAGCACGCTCAACCAGGCCATCATCCTTATAGGTCAGAACAATATTATGTACAGGCATATCAGCGGCCCCTACGCTGAGTAGTGTGGTCGCATTGGTCTGCCCGAATGTGCCTGTGATATCGAGACGGCCCATTTTATGGCCATCTATATGAAACTCATTAATTTTAAATGTGTTTTTTGTAAAATCACGGGTGTCGCTGAGTAACAGATTTCCCTCAAAAAGCTTGTATCCCATAGAGGGGAGAACAGACAGGTTGGGGACATCCGGCCAGAGTTCCAGCTTGTTAAGGCTTGAAACTTCCTGCTCGCTGGTATCAGAGCGTACTGAGCGTGAGCGGAGCGTGCCGACCTGCATAAGCGGCGTGTCGCCTGACAGACTGAGGCGTTGTACCTGAATGTCGCGTGTGCCATTGCGCGATGCCAGCGGTGTGCCTGTCGCCAGACTGTTATAAAGGCCGAACAGGTCGACCCCGTCGATCATAATCAGGTCTGCTTTAATGTGACGCTGAGGTGCGACATCAGTTGAAAGCCTGAAGTTCTGGCTTTCCAGGCGAGAGGGGATGTCGTCACCGTAGTTCTCAAGCTCAACCGTATCAGCCGACAGGTCAGACTGCAGACTGCTTATAAAGCCCTGCAGTTTATGAGCCTGTGCATGATGAATTTCTAAAGTCTGCCGGGGGATTCCTCTGCGGTCATCGCCATCTGCAGGAAGAGTGACATCTTCAAGTTGCAGCGTCTCAAGACTAAGGCTGCCAGCCGGATCGATCAGGCGGAAATTATGGAAAGAGATAGAACTGATTTTATGGCTTACATCACCTGATGAAGCAGAAGGCTTAGAAATTTCAGCCAGGTCCGCCGTGATTGTTTCAGGCCCATGGCGAATGACAAGCTGGTCGAATTTTACACTGCGACCCAGAAGGCCAGGGCGCGCCTTATGATAAGAGAGAGAGGTGGACGGCCCGAGGTTTTGTCTGAATTCTTCAATGCTCTTTTTAAGCATAGCGTGTTTTGTCTGGGTAACGCCAAACCAGCCCAGGCAGGCAACACCGGTCAGTACACCTACAGTAATGAGAACATTTTTTTTCACCAGCCGGAAACCCTGCCTGTTTTCACCAAGAATTAAGCTATTTCAGCGATGCTCTTTAATCCACTGCGGGGGGGCTCTGCAAGTCTCAGTGCGGTATTATGTTACCTTTAAAAAAAATTACTGAAATAACAGCGATTAATACCAAACTACTTGACGCGAAAACTCTGTTCGCTCATAAGGTGGCCCTCTTTATAAGTTCAGATTTTAACGGAATCGTACCCTGATGAAGACCACTCTCTCGCTAAAACCTGCGGAGGTGACAAAAAACTGGATCCTGATCGACGCCGAAGGCCTCGCTCTTGGTCGTCTTGCTGTCATCATTGCTAACCGTCTGCGCGGTAAGCATAAACCTCAGTTCACCCCACATGTTGATTGTGGCGACCATGTCGTTGTGATCAATGCTGAAAAAGTTGCTCTGACCGGTAACAAAGCTGGCCAGAAGCTTTTTCACTATCACACAGGTTATCCTGGTGGCATCAAGACTCGCACCATTGCGCAGCGTCTTGAAGGCAAAAACCCTGACCACGTTGTGGTTAAGGCTGTTGAGCGCATGATCTCCCGTGGTCCGTTGCAGCGTCAGCAGATGCGCAGCCTGCATGTTTATGCTGGTTCAGAGCATCCGCATGGCGGTCAGAACCCGCAGACACTCGATGTTGCGGCTCTGAATCGTAAAAACGTTGTTAACGGACAGAAAGGCTGAGCATTATGTCTGAAACTCAGGAACGTACAGGCACGCTGGCTGATCTTAAAGGGGTTGTAACAACCGCTCCTGCTGAAGCTCCTGTCTATGAAGTAAAACGCGATGCACAGGGCCGTTCATATGCAACCGGCCGTCGTAAAGACGCTGTTGCCCGCGTATGGATTAAGCCTGGTAAAGGCGATATCACAGTAAACGGTCGTCCGGTTGGCACATATTTTGCTCGTCCGGTTCTGCGTATGCTGCTGACACAGCCTTTCCTTGTTGCTGATCGTTATAACCAGTTTGACGTTGTCTGCACCGTTACCGGTGGCGGTCTTTCAGGTCAGGCTGGTGCAGTACGTCACGGTATCAGCCGTGCCCTGACGCATTACGAGCCAGGTCTGCGCAGCATCCTGAAAGCTGCAGGCTTCCTGACACGTGACTCCCGTCAGGTTGAACGTAAGAAATACGGTCGTGCAAAAGCACGTCGTTCTTTCCAGTTCAGCAAACGCTGATTGGTCAGAAGACCTTATTGCTTTCGGAAAAGGCAGGAGAGTTTCTCCTGCCTTTTTTATTATCTGCTTTCTGCTTATGAGTGAGACAGAAAAGCTTTGACATCCTGTGTCAGTGCAGCACGACTTTCAGGGCGTGTGTATAGCATGTGTCCACCTGAATAGAGATGCAGGCTAATCCGGTCCTGCCCGACAGGAATATGCTCTTTTACCCAGCGTGATGTTGCAAACGGGCACGCCAGATCAAAATAGCCATTGGCAATAAAAACCCGCATAGAGGGATTAAGGGCCAGCAACTGCCGCAGAACCGGGATCTGATGGGCGAGAAGACCCTGACCCGCTCTGTAATCCCATGAAGCATTGACGTTAAGATCAAGCAGATTGTACGTGATCGGTGTTGCAAACTTCAGGTCTGAGGCCGCATATTGCTCGAAAGCACTACCATAAGCGCGACCAAAACCCGACAATGTTGGTTCAGGGCTGTCACTGTCGCTTACACCTTCGGGGTAAGGGTCAGCAATTGAGAGTGTAGCGTCATAGAGCGAGTAAAGTCGTCCGTCCCGGCTTCTGATATCATGCGCTGAGGCCTCAAGTGCGCCGCGTTCTTTTTTGACAATATTAACAGGTATACCTGTGCGTTGTGCGATCTCATTGTAAAATGTATCCGCTGCATCGCCTGCAGGTGGTGTGTTAACCAGTTTATTCAGATAAGGCCCCAGAGCATAGCTATATGCACTGTTGAGCTGCCGGGCTGTGGTGTCTGGCTGTAACTGATGATGAAGAGACAGATTCGCTGCTTCAAAAGTAGGCAGTGCCATAGCCGTTGCGAGTGGGTTGATCCCGGTTTCAAGCAGGGACATGTCGAGCGCGGGTGAAATCATAATCAACCCGTTTACAATAATGCTTTGCTGTTCCATCAGAGCGTTAGCAACTTCTATAGATCGAATGCCGCCATAGCTTTCACCGACCAGATAGCGTGGAGATGTCAGTCGTTTACTGGTGCTGGACCAGAGCTGAATAGCTTTTGCAAAAGCTCTGGCATCCTGTTTGACACCATAAAATTCTTTGGCTGCTTTTTTTTCATCTGTCGGGACAGACCAGCCAGTGCCCGGTGCATCGAGAAAAACCATATCAGTAGAAGGCAGCCAGCTGTCAGGGTTTATTGCCAGCTTTGCGTTAGCCCCATCAGTCGGGTTGCCTGCAGGAAAAGAAAGAATTTCGGGGCCTGCTGCACCAAGATGCAGGTAGGCCGTACCTGCGCCCGGGCCACCGTTAAAAAAGAATGAAACAGGTCGGTTTTCAGGTGCTGCACCATCCTGTGTGTAAGCAACGTAGAAAATACGTGCGGAAGGGTGGCCGTCTTTGTCTCGCAGTGTCAGCGTGCCGGCTCGTGCTGTATAGCTGATTTTGTGCCCATTAAAGGTCGCTGTGTGGTGGGTCACAGCATCCTGAGGTAGCAGCGCTCCTTTTCCTTCAAAAGCAGGGGTATCTGCTTTTGCAGTGCTGCCTTGCGTTTTAGATGGAGCTTCAGCCTGTTCGGCATGAACAGGTGCAGAAAAAGCAGACAGACAAAGTAATGCTGCTATACTGCATGACGTTAAAAGAGATGGAAAACCTGTTTTTTTTACAAAATAAGGTACGTGCATTGCAGAGATCCTGTCTGATCGCAAAGATGTTTCGAGATAGATAGAAGGTTGCACGTTTTTGACAAAATTACATGTTTGTATCATTACCAGGACCCCTGATAAGCTACAAAAAATATTAAGAAAGGTATGCTTTATGCGTTTTAATTATAAGCTGTCTCTTATGGCTTTCCCTCTTGCTGCGGCACTGATGGCAGCTCCTGGTGCTCACGCCCAGATGTTTCAGAACCCTCTTAAAGCCGGTATGGACAGCGCCCGTAGCGCGGCACACCAGAACAAAGAGACGCTGGAGCATGCAGACAGCGCTGCAAAGCAGAATTTAGAGAATCGTCTTCAGAGTGAACAAAATAAACTGACAAATTCAAATACGGCTGCACGTGACCGTTTCCAGTCTCAGACTGATCAGCTGAGAACGAAAGCAGATGAGGAGAGGGCGAAGGCTGAGGCAGCAAAAAGCCGCTGGAACAATGCAGGTCACGACACAAAAGAGGCCCTGAAAAGCCAGAAAGAGCGTGTAAAATCAGACTGGAAAGACGCAACAACGCTGCCCAGCATTCGATAATAGCTTTAGTGCTGATAGCTTTTTTAAGCTGTCGTAGATGTAAAAAAGGCCTCTTCCTTAGTTAGGAAGAGGCCTTTTTTATTAAGTGTTTTTAGTTCTTTTTACGTTTTCTGTCAGAAGACCCTTTGAAAGAGCCGCCGCTTTTTTTCTTATCTTTGTAAGCAGGACGTCGGTCATCACCATCGCCTGATGACTTGCTTCTGAAGCCGCCTTCACCTGCTGTTTTACCACGATATCCATCGCCTGATGGTTTGCCTCTGAAACCACCACCAGCTGGTTTGTTTCTGAAGCCACCGCCGCCACCGCTTTTGCGGCCGCCGCCAGCAGGAGCAGAGGCTGGCTCAATGCTGATTTCATCAGGGTCAGTTGCTGAAGCGCACTCTTTAAAGCTTTCAGCTTTGCTCTTTGCAATTTCAACCAGCGTGTGGTCGCCCTGAATGCGGATCGCGCCAATATCCTGCTTTTTGATATTACCCAGGCGACACAGCATTGGCACCAGCCATTTGGGGTCGGCACGGTCTTCACGACCGACAGACAGGCGGAACCAGCTGCCTTCTTCCTGTGGGCCGCGTTCTCTCGGGCCTTCGTCACGTGTTCTTTCACGTGGCATTTTTTTGATCGAACCAGGAGAGATAACGCGCACATTAGATGCTTTAGGCAGACTGGCACGCCACAGCCCGATCAGGGCGGCAGCAAGCTGCTCAGCGGAGCGGTTTTCTGTCAGTTTGCTGATAAGTTCCTGAGTTTCCGGTGCTTCTGAAACTTCAGCGTTCAGGGCAGGGGCCGCAAGCAGACGTTCAGCGTCAGCGCTGGCAATTTTTTCAGGTGTTGGTGCACCACCCCATTCTGCTTCAATTTTTGCGGCTTCCATCAGGCGTTCTGCCAGGCGACGACGACCTGGTGGCACCAGAAGAACACAGGTTCCCTTGCGTCCGGCACGGCCTGTGCGGCCTGAGCGGTGCAGCAGTGTAGCCGGGTTGGAAGGCAGGCTGGCGTGAATAACCAGGCCCAGCTCAGGAATGTCAATGCCACGTGCAGCAACGTCCGTAGCAACACAGACACGAGCCTGGCCGTTACGCAGGCTTTCTATGGCGCGGCTACGCTCGTTCTGGCCGAGATCACCTGAAATCGCGACAGAAGAGAAGCCACGTTCTGTCAGGATAGACTGAAGCTGACGAACGGCTTCACGTGTGTGGCAGAATACAATGGCTGAAGGGGCTTCAATCAGGCGCAGCACGTTAACAATGGCGCCGGCCATATCGCCCTGGTCTGCCAGAAGAACCTGGTATGAAATGTCAGAGTGTGGTGCGCTGTCTGTCTGAGTGTTGATGCGCAGGGCATCACGCTGGTAGCGTTTAGCCAGAGACGCAATCTCGCGCGCAATTGTTGCTGAGAACAGCAGCGTGCGGCGATCTTCCGGCATGGCTTTGAGCAGGGTTTCCAGCTCATCACGGAAGCCGAGGTCAAGCATCTCATCGGCTTCGTCAAGCACAACGGCTTTCAGGTTCGATAAATTAAGCTGCTTGCGGCCAAGATGGTCACACAGGCGGCCAGGTGTACCGACAACAATATGACAGCCGGCATTAAGTGCACGGGCTTCTTTGCGTGGTTCCATACCACCAACACAGGTGACAATACGTGCACCGGCCAGGCCATACAGCCACTCAAGCTCTTTACCAACCTGCTGGGCCAGCTCGCGGGTGGGGGCAATAACCAGAGCCAGCGGTGCGCCTGGTGGTGGAAGTTTACCCGTCTCATCAAGCAGAGTGCGGGCCATGGCGATACCAAAAGCAACAGTCTTGCCAGAGCCGGTACGGGCTGAAACAAGCAGGTCGCGGCCATCGGCTTCTTCAGCCATGACAGCGGTCTGTACAGGTGTTGCTGATTCATAACCGCGAGCAGCAAGAGCACTAGCGAGAGCAGCGGGGGTATTTTTAAAAGGCATAAATCGTTAAGTCCAGGCAACAAGGAATGGGGTGGCAACAAAAAATTCCCCGCACGACGAGCCAGACTCTGACAGGAGAACTTTTTTCTGAAGACGTTTTTTCTAAGCCATATAGTGGTTACTGGAACGGAAGATAGCGAAAGTCCATAAATATCTGACTCAGACTCGTATCAGGTGCTCCTCCGACACCTTTCCAGGCCTGTCGGCGGGAGTAGGCAAGCTGAATGCCCGTTTCAACTGTTCCGTATTTCCCTTTCAGGAATCGATACCACGCGCCGATTGTTCCTTCCATAACGCTGCGGGTGTTGGCGGTGCAGCCCAGGGTTGAAAGTTCTGTTTCACACCCAAGGTTTGAGTAGGCAGGGTTGCCGTATCCATACGGGCTGCCATTGTAGTTAGAAAAACGTCTGCCGGCTGCCTGATACCCAAAATAACCGTAAACATCAATACGGGGATTAGGATGTGCGATAAGACCTGCGGTTGTCTGAGCAGAAAAAAGAGGGGCGGGGCTGCCATTTGCCCTGAGTGTCGCATCTGGAAGCAGAACTGAGCCATAACGACCGATTCCCACACCTGCCAGGCCTGCCATGCGCATCTCAAGTGTATGAGGGATGAGAGGCAGAATCATTGAACCGCCGCCGCCGCCCGCAACAACCGTATTATTGTGCCCTTGCCCGAGGGATGAGACCCGGTTATGCGGAAATTTTACGATGCCTTCTGCCTCATAATGTCCCCATGACGGATCCCACGCTATCTTGGCGATGACATCAGGAGCAATTTCGTTAGAGAACGGGGCATCGTTTGTCAGACCTGTGCCGTTGCTGCTGATGGTCGCCACACTGCCGTTGGGGAGGGTAACCGTGCCGTTGTTATTCTGAAAGCCGGTTGTGTCGTACAATGTTGCCGGGTTTTCAAGAGAGAGCCCCAGCCAGAGACGATGTTGAAAAAAATCTTTTACGAAGCGTAGCTGAAGCTGTCTGGTCCATGTCTGACCAGCCAGCATTGAGGATTCGATGGTCTCAGGCAGACTTTCCTGGCGGGGGGTAATACCAACGCGTCCGGGTGTCAGGAGGCTCCACGCCTGGCCTGCCAGAAAATGGAAGTTAGTTTTGCTGTTATCATACGCCAGGTAAAGCTGGCGCATACGAAAAGCGTAGCTGTTACTTTCATAGGCATCTGTCGTAGACGCGCCGGCACCAAAATCCATTTCATAAAAACCCGAAATGGTAGAGTGGGAGTTTACATTGCCTCGCGCCATCAGAGAGATACGGCTGTATCGCGCGCTGCCATCGAAATTGTTCGTGTGATAGCGTGGCTCGTTGGGGTAAGGCATATCCTGCCAGTAGTTAAACGTACCACTCGGAATGTGACGGTTTTCATATACGGCTGAGGCATCAAGAAAGCCACCGAGGATGATCGCAACCGGCCCCATGTGAAACACGCCATGGTCACCAAGGGCACCAGTAGCCTGAGCACCAACAGTTTCACGCGGGTGGGGGCCAACGGCGTTGTCTGCCAGATGGGCAATGACATCTTCATCGCGGTGACCAATCACGGCATCAACTTCAGGCCTGGCATTCGTATCGTCAAAGACAGGCTGCGCTTCTGAGGTGTCGCCATTACGCAGGTGACGTGGTGGCCTGGTGTTCATAGCTGTTGCCGTGCGCGGCTTACCGGAGGGCCCTTCATTACTGTCCGCCCATTCATATCCATTGGTAGCAGGTGTGGTTGAACGGGCGGTTATAGTATGATTTGTAGCGGTTTTATGACCTTTGGGAGATAAGGCCGCGCGCTGAGCTGCAATTTGTTTTTGCATGCTGATAAGCGTTTTCTGCAGCTCCATCTGCTGGGCCTGGATGCGTGCCATCTGCTTTTCAAGCGCATCGAGAGAAGCGCTGTTCCCTGCTGCAGCAAGTGCTGAGGTGCTGGTGGTGAGAGAGGATATGCTAACTGTTGCCAGCAATGCGCTGGTGAGCAGGAAAGGGCTGGTGTGGTGCAGAAAACGAGAAAATATCATTGTTTGACACGAATAAACTTTATTAATAAAAATTTAAGAACTGTAAAGCATCTCAGGCGCTCTTGAGTAAAGAACAGATTGTCTCAAATATAATTTTATGTTCCGTGTGTGTAATTACAGGCACGGACATACCTGCCATGTTATGAAGGAGTAAGATGATGGCGCAGATGATTCATTCTATGATTCGAGTGCTTGATGAGGCCCGTTCTGTTGTTTTTTATGAGGAGGCTCTGGGTCTTAAAATTGCAGATAAAATTGTTTTTGATGATTTCACACTGATTTATTTATCAAATGGCGAGCAGACATTTGAGCTTGAGCTGACAGTGAATCATGGGCGGACCGAACCTTATGATTTGGGTAAAGGGTATGGTCATCTGGCCGTCTCAGTCGAAGATACAGAGGCAGAACATGCCCGCCTGACGCGGGCTGGTTTTGCGGTCACTCCGGTTAAAACTCTGGAAAATAAGGGCCGGGTCGTTGGTACTTTCTTTTTTCTCAAAGATCCTGACGGATATAGTATAGAGGTTCTTCAGCGTGGTGCGCCGGGGCGTTTTGTGTAGATCAGAGATTTCTGGCACAAGCAGGCTGAGTTTACCCATTTTTTGAAAAATTCTGACAGGCAATCTGGCTTATGAGACGCCCACTGTTGACTTCCTTTCGTAAGATGCATGGCCTGGGAAATGATTTTGTCATTTTTGATGAACGCGCAAATTCTCTGGCTCTGACACCGGTTCGTATCGCCGCTCTGGCTCATCGCAGGCGCGGTATAGGCTGCGACCAGCTGGTGACTTTGTCTCTCACCAGAGAGGCAGATGTGCTGGTGCGCTTCTTTAACCCTGACGGATCAGAGGCCGGAGCCTGCGGCAATGCTTCACGATGTGTAGCCAGTCTGCTCTGGCATGAGAATGGCAAGCGTCATTCAACGCTGCAGACTAAGGCTGGCCTGCTCTCTGCTTATGTTGGTGAGTATGGGGAAGTCACTGTTGATATGGGGCAGCCGCGTGAGCAGTGGCAGGATGTTCCCCTGGCTGCAGAGCATGATACATTGCACCTGCCGTTACCAGGTGACCCGGCGGCTGTATCAATGGGCAACCCGCATGCCACTTTTTTTGTGGAAGATTTCTCGTTGCTTGACCAGGGGCACAGCCTCGAGCACGACCCGCTCTTTCCTGAACGGGCTAATATTGGCTTTGCCAGAATGGAAAGCCGGACAAAAATGCGCCTTAAAGTGCATGAGCGTGGTACGGGGGTTACTGAAGCCTGCGGCTCTGGCGCCTGTGCGGCGGTTGTGAATGCTGTCAGACGCGGCCTTGCAGAGCGTACCTGTCAGGTTGAGCTTGATGGCGGTGTGCTGCGTATTGAGTGGGGCAGCAATAACCATGTGCTTATGACAGGCCCGGCGACTGTGGCTTTTGAAGGAACAGTGGATCTCGCTGCGTATCCGTCATGACAAAACCTGAAATCCTGACTTTTGGATGTCGTCTCAATACGTGGGAGAGCGAGGTGATGCGTGAGCATGCTGCCCCGCTTGAGGACGTTATTATTGTTAATACCTGTGCAGTGACCGGTGAGGCCGAACGGCAGGCGCGGCAGGCTATCCGGCGTGCGCATCGTGATAAGCCCGGCGCGCGCATTGTCGTGACGGGATGTGCCGCACAGATTGACCCTGATCGCTGGGCTGCTTTGCCAGGTGTGGTCAGGGTGCTGGGCAACGAAGAGAAACTAAAAGCTGAGAGCTGGTCGGCTTCCGCCATGCAGGAGGCCCGCGCGGTTTCTGACATCATGGCAGCGAAAGAGACAGCCGCTCATCTTGTTACAGAATTTGCCGGTCGCACCAGGGCTTTTGTTCAGGTGCAGCAGGGGTGTGACCATCGCTGCACGTTCTGCATTATTCCGTTCGGGCGCGGGCCATCACGTTCAGCACCGGTCGGGGTAGTAGTCGAACAGGTTAGAGCGCTTGTTGATGCGGGATACCGCGAGATCGTGCTAACTGGTGTTGATATGACCTCATGGGGTGGTGACCTGCCAGGTAAGCCGCTACTGGGGCAGTTGTGTCGGCGTGTGCTGGCCCTGGTCCCGCAGCTTGAGCGTTTGCGCCTGTCATCTGTTGATCCGGTCGAAATTGATGAGGATATCTGGCGTCTTCTGGCTGAAGAGCCGCGCTTTATGCCTTACCTTCATTTGTCGCTCCAGGCTGGTTCTGACCTGATCCTGAAGCGGATGAAACGCCGTCACCTGGCTGAAGATGCAGCCCGTGTGATCGCGCGCGCGCGTAGCCTGCGCCCGGGGATTGGTATTGGCGCAGATGTTATTGCGGGTTTCCCGACCGAAGATGATGCCCTGTTTGAAGAAACGCGGGCTTTTCTGGCTGAGCAGAGCATCCCTTATCTGCATGTTTTCCCGTATAGCGAACGTCCTGGAACGCCTGCGGCCAGAATGAGGGCTGTAAATGTGCCTGAGCGTAAGGCACGGGCCGCATGTTTGCGCGACGTGGGGGCTGAGGCGGCAACAGTCTATTTTGAGGGCTTTATTGGGCAGAATGTGAGGGTGTTAATGGAAACCCCTCAGTCGGGTCATAGTGAGCAGTTTGCTCCTGTACGTCTGAAGGCTGAAGAAGCTGATGCCCAGGCGGGCGAGATTATAGATATGAGAGTAATTGAAGCCAGCGCGACAGGTTTGCTGGCAGAGAGGATTTGAGATGGCGCTAGGTTTTTTTTCACGCCTTAAACAGGGGCTTTCGCGTTCTACACAAAAGCTGGGCGACGGGCTGACATCTGTTTTTACAAAGCGCAAGCTTGATGACGCCGCCCTTGAAGAGCTGGAAGATATCCTGATTACGGCCGATCTGGGGCCGGCTGTCGCTGAGCGTGTGATTGAATCATTCCGCCACTCCCGCTTTGGCTCTGAGGTGACAGATGAAGAGATCCGCACTGCTTTAGCAGAAGAAATTGCGACTATTCTTGAGCCGGTTGCTAAGCCGTTTGAGCCTGATCCGTCTAACAAGCCGCATGTTGTGCTGGTTGTCGGGGTGAATGGCACCGGTAAAACGACAACAATCGGCAAAATGGCCCGTTTTTACAGCGATCAGGGCAAAAAAATTATGATGGTTGCCGGCGACACATTCCGTGCTGCTGCTGTCGAGCAGTTGCAGGTATGGGGGCAGCGTACCAACTGTCCGGTCATTGCCGGCCCGCCTAACTGTGATGCGGCAGGCCTTGCGTTTGAGGCACTCAAGCGCGGCAAGGCTGAGCAGGCTGATCTGCTGTTTGTTGATACGGCCGGGCGTCTTCACAACAAAAGCGCTCTGATGGAAGAGCTGGCTAAAATTATCCGCGTTATGCGCAAATTCGATGAAAGTGCGCCCCATACAGTATTACTGGTTCTTGATGCGACAACCGGTCAGAATGCGATTGAGCAGGTCAGGGTCTTCCGTGAGCTGGTCAACGTGACAGGTCTGGTCGTAACAAAACTTGATGGTTCAGCACGTGGCGGCATTGTTGTTGCCCTTGCAGATACGTTTGGTTTGCCTGTGCATGCCGTAGGGGTGGGTGAGCAGGCTGAAGATCTGCGTCCCTTTGAAGCCCGTGATTATGCAAACGGGCTTGTGGGGCAGGTTGGTGCTGAGAATAAAGAGTGACCGGAAAGACGCTTTTTATAAAAAAAACCAGTTTTCCTGCTTTGGGTGTCAGAGCTTCCTTGACAGGGCATAGTAACCTCGTTAGCAAGCGCCTGCACCTGTTCCGGAGGTGCGAAGTATGAGTGAGGATAAAAACGATTCTTTTTTATCTCGTCTGAAAGCAGCTGAGCGTCGCTCCGGGCTGAAAACAGAGGATGATACGAAGGAAAGTGCAGACGATAAAGACGGGCAGTCTCTTGCAACTCTGGCGCTTCGTGCCGGAACAGAGATGATTTCAGCTCTGATTGTTGGTGTCTGTATCGGGTGGGGGCTTGATAAGTGGCTTCATACCCGTGCGATTTTTCTCATTATCTTTGCGCTGCTCGGAGGCGGAGCTGGTGTGCTCAATGTCTGGCGGCTGGTCAAGCCACCCCCGGTCTGAGTTAAACGACTCGATGCCAGAAAAGAGTTTCTGGTTTAGTTAGAGGTAGGAGAGCGGTTTTGGCAGGCGGTTCCAGTATCGACGTCCTTGGTCAGTTTGAACTTCATTCGGTTTTTGGTGGCCTTGGTGACGCACTGCACTTCAGTCAGTCGCCTGTCTACATGATGCTGGCCGTAGTGCTGGTTCTGGCTTTTCTTTATTTCGGCATGCGTCCCGCAGCCGTTGTGCCTGGTCGTTTTCAGGCCGCAGCAGAAGTGTGTTACGAATTTATTCGTAATATGGCGATTGATACAATCGGGCCTGAAGGTGCTTCCTTTTTCCCGTTTATTTTTACGCTTTTCTTCTTTATTCTGGCCGGTAACTATCTCGGTCTGCTGCCTTTCTCTTATACCTTCACAAGCCACATTGCGGTAACATTTGCTCTGGCTATGATGGTATTTGTCCTTACAGTCGTGGTCTCACTGAAAGTTCAGGGAATTCGCTTTTTTGCGCATTTCATGCCTGCTGGTGCCAGCCTGGCACTTGCGCCCCTGCTGATCCCTATCGAGATCCTTTCTTTTCTGTCACGCCCTGTAAGTCTTTCTATCCGACTGTTCGCTAACATGGTTGCCGGACACGTCATGTTTGAGATTTTCGCAAGCTTTGTCATTATGCTCGCCGGTTTTGGTGTGGTAGGTGACGTGTTTGCGATTGGGCCAATCGCTATTAACGTAGCGCTTGTGGCTCTTGAGTTGCTGGTTGGTGTGTTGCAGGCCTATGTGTTTGCCATTCTGACCTGCATCTACCTGCGGGAGGCCGTGGCTCACTGAGCTGCTTTGCCCGTTTCGTTTGAACTGTACTTTTAACAAGGAAGTGACTGATATGGACATCGCTGCAGCCCGGGAAATCGGTGCAGGTATCGCCGTAATCGCCCTTGCCGGCGTTGGTATCGGCCTCGGCAACATCTTTTCAACTCTGGTAAGCAGCATTGCTCGCAACCCGGCTTCTCGTCCGCACGTGTTCGGCCTGGGTATGCTCGGCTTTGCACTGACAGAAGCGATTGCGCTTTTTGCTCTGCTTATTGCGTTCCTGATTCTTTTCGTCTGATCAGAAGACGGAAAAAGGAGAGATTCCTGTGGGTGTCATGATAAAGACTGTTCGTGCCGGCATATTCTCTTTTGCTGCCGGCGTGTCCCTTCTCGTCGTGGCGGCACCCTGTGCTCACGCCGCAGGAATGCCTCAGCTTGACTTTAAAAACCCTCTGGTTACCGGTCAGGTAATCTGGGGGGCATTTATCTTCCTGGTGTTTTATCTGGTGCTCAGCCGGGTAATGCTGCCACGTGTTGGTCGCGTTCTTGAAGATCGTAGTGCCCGTATTTCGGGTGATCTTGAAGTCGCACGTGCTGCAAAGCATGATGCCGATAATGCGGTAGCCGAACTTCAGCATGCCCGTAAAACGGCTATGGCTGAGGCGAAGGCTAACCTGCAAAAAGCGCTTGACGATGAAAAGCGTAACACTGAAGCAAAAATTCAGGAAATTAAAGAGCGTCTTGCTGCTGAGATTGCTGAAGCAGAGAGCAAGGTTGCTGCTGAAAAGCAGCGTGCTTTTGCCGCACTGACAGATATTGCTGTTGAGACAACTCAGGAGCTGGTCAGTCGTGTCACTGGTGCTCGGCCTGCGCCGGCTCTGGTTGCCACAAAAGTTGAAAACGTAGTGGCTGAACGGGTAGCCTGATTACTCTTCGGGAGGAAGAACCGTCATGAATGGCATTTTTCACGAAGCAGGCTTTTGGGTAGCCGTATCCTTCGTTTTATTTTTCGTATTTTTTGGTCGCAAACTCTGGACCCCTATCGTGACTATTCTCGATAGCCGTGCAGAGCGTATCCGTCAGGACCTTGACGAAGCAGCCCGTCTGCGTCGTGAGGCTGAACAGATGCTTGAAGATGCGACCCGTGACCGTGAGCAGGCACTTGCTGAAGCCAAAACAATGGTTGAGCAGTCACTGCGTCATGCTGCTGAAGTGGCAGAACAGGCACGTAAAGACGCTGAAGCCGCAGTGAAACAGCATGAGCAGAGCGCTCGTGACCGTATCAGTGCTGTTGAGCGTGCAGCAACCCGTGAGGTGCGTCAGGCTGCTATTGATGTTGCGATAAAAGCCAGCCGTCAGGTTATTGCTGAATCGCTTAAAGAAGATGGAGCTTCAGCACTGGTTGATCGTGCTATTTCCGATCTGCCAGCAGCTCTGGCCCGACCAGCAGCGTAAGTAAACTGCGCTGTTGCCCGGTTTGAGCATCCACTCTTCTTCCCGGTCTGATACAGTACCGGTTCTGAGCTTTGTTATCGCTGTTCTTAACGAGAGCGATAACCTCTCTTTTGTCTGTCAGGAGCTGGCTGACGCCTGTCGTAGCCTGCCTGAAACAGAAATTATCTTTGTTGATGATGGCAGCCGCGATGACACAGTGGCTGTTCTTCAAAAGCTGCGTGATGAGCAATTGCCCACGCTGCGTATTCTTTGTCACGAACGTTGTTGCGGGAAATCGGCTGCTCTGCGTACAGGCATTACTGCTGCACGGGGGGAGTGGGTTGCCACGCTTGACGGTGATGGCCAGGATGATCCACACGAATTTATAGAAATGCTTCGTCTGGCACAGTTAGCCAGTGGCACACCGCCTTTAGTTGTGGGGGTGCGTCGTCGTCGTCGTGACGGTCTGTCGCGTGTGCTGGCAACACGTTTTGCTAACGGGCTGCGCCGCAGGCTGCTGAATGATGACTGCCCTGACACCGGTGCGCCTATGAAACTGTTTCAGCGCGATGTTTTTTTGCGTCTGCCACAGTTTGAGGGGCTTCACAGGTTTTTACCGGCTCTGCTCAATTCCTATGGTGTGCCGCTGCTGTGTCACTCTGTGGGGCATCGTCCCAGGTTGCATGGTCAGTCCAAATATACAAACCTTAACAGGGCGATTGTTGGCGTGCGTGACCTGCTTGGGGTTATGTGGCTGCGCAACCGCACCAGACTGCCAAAATCGGTTCGGGAATGTTGAGACATTTCCAGGGTAAGTCCCGGCTGTCTATCTGGTCTCTTGTTTTCATTGGTATTTTTGCATTCCTGGTATTTTTGCCCGGGCGTGCCTCGACGCCTCCGTTTGATCGTGATGAACCACGATATATGGAGGCCACAGCGCAGATGCTCGAAAGTGGCAACTTTGTTGATGTGCGCTTTCAGGATAAGCCGCGATATCTTCAGCCGGCTGGTATTTACTGGCTCGAGGCGGCTTCAGTTGCTCTGAGTGGTACACTGCACGACCGTGCTGTGTGGGCGTATCGTGTCCCCTCTCTGCTTGCCATGTCTGCATCAGTGGCGATAACAGCCTGGATGGCTTCGGTGCTTTTTGGCGCTTCAGCTGGTTCTTTTGCAGCTGCTATGCTCATGGCTTCGGTGCTCGTTACGGCTGAAAGTCGTATGGGGACCATAGATTCCACGCTCTTATTTTCTGTTATGCTGGCGCAGGTTGCCCTTGTACGGGTTTTGCTTGATCGCGAGGCCAGGCGTGCTACACCCATTAAAACTGCTCTGCTATTCTGGGGGGCAGTAGGTCTTGGGCTGATGCTCAAAGGTCCTGTCATTCTCATTCCTACACTTGGTACGGTTGCAGCTTTTTGTCTGACAGAGCGTAAGGCTGATATCTGGCGCAGATTGCGACCCGGCTGGGGCTGGATAGTTTCACTGGTTATTGTTTTGCCATGGTGTGTTGCTATTGGCGTAGTGAGCCACGGTGCATTTTTTAGTAATGCAGTTGGTACGAATTTCCTGGGTAAGGTTGCTTCAGGGCAGCAGGCTCATGGTTTACCTCCAGGTTATCATCTTCTTGTGTTTTTGCTGGCGTTCTGGCCAGGGTCGTTTTTTGTGGTCGCAGCGTTACCTGTGGTGTGGCGTAACCGTTTAACCCCGGCAGTCCGCTATCTTTTATGCTGGATCATTCCCCACTGGCTTGTGTTTGAAGCTATTGCAACCAAACTCCCCCATTATGTTTTGCCGACCTATCCGGCACTTGCTGTTCTCACGGCCGGAGCTCTGGCACAGGGTGGCCCGGTCTGGAGAAACTGGCCAAAAGCACTCTGGGCTCGTGGTGCTCTTTGTGTGTATGGCGGATTATGGACGATAACAGGGCTTGCTTTGTCGGTCGCCGGTCCGGTTCTTCTGTGGCGTCTGGAGGGGCAGCTCTCGCTGCCAGCATTCATTCTGGCAGGAGGGTGTGGCCCTCTGGTTATTATTTCAGCCGTTATGCTGGTACGCTCTGAGCTTATTAAGGCTTTTGTGACCAGTGCGACCTGCGCACTGCTGCTTTATGCCGGTTTGTTTACGGTTGTTGTGCCAAAGTTGCACAGTATATGGCTGGCACCCCGCCTCGCAGCTCTTGCTGAAACGTACCGTCCTTGCGGTGATAAAACACAGGTGATTTCAGTTTCTTTTTCTGAGCCCAGTCTTGTATTTTTGCTGGGAGGGAAGGTGAAGCTGCTTGGTGCACAGGCCGCAGCACGCCTGATGCATAATGATAAAGCCTGTACGGTTGCGCTTGTTGCGCAGAGAGATCGTGAGGCTTTTGTAACGGCTCTTGGTGATGATAAGGCGGACCTGCTGTCACGCGGGATGGTAACAGGGTTGAATTATTCGAATGGCCACCATCTTGCGATTAGTCTGTATTTTCTGGCACAACAGAGTAATTGAGCGCTAAACTCTGGTTATTAGTAATTTTATCAGGGAGTGAAAATGGTGCCCGCTGGCGGATTCGAACCACCGGCCCCATCATTACGAATGACGTGCTCTACCAACTGAGCTAAGCGGGCATAACTTATTTTCGACCGCTGACTATCATGCTCATATAGGAAACGCAACCAGGAATGAGCACGACTGCAGAAAAAACTCTGTACAAAAAGGGCCAGGTTAAAAGATGAAGCGTTATTCATTTATTCTGTTACGTCAGAATTTTTTTTGCGTTAAAGTCTCGTAATCATGAAAATGTCTCTTTTTCAGACTTTGCAGCGGGATGTGGCTGCGTACCAGCAGGCCGGACCGGTTGATACGTCGCGCCGGGTTTACGTAGTGCAGGACGTGATGGAGTGTCCCTGCTGCGGCCTGCATCAGAAGTTGCCAGAGCTTAAAGAAGGGACACAGGCCCGTTGTTCGCGCTGCAACCAGTTACTTGATCGCCGTAACAGGACTGCTCCGATCGCGACACCTCTGGCTTTTTGCATTAGTTCTGCTGCTCTTTATATTGCGATGTTATTTTCTACGCTTATGACGCTTGACCTGTATGGCCGTCAGAGAACAGTGGATATGGTTACAGGCCCTATAGAGCTTTTACATGAAGGCTGGGGCGAGGCCGGCATTCTGGTCGGTCTGGTAACGGTGCTGGCTCCTGGTGTGGTGATTGCCCTGATGGGGCTCATTCTGACAACAGCCCTGCGCCCTCAGCTGCCATCATGGGTGCCATACCTCCTGAAATGGTATGAAATCTTACGGCCCTGGTCGATGGTCGAGGTTTATATTCTTGGTGTATTTGTTGCTTACACTAAGCTTGTTGATTTGGCCTTTGTTGAAGTGGGTCCGGCGCTTTACCTGGTTGCTGCTCTGATGGTGTCTATGGCAGCCACAGATGCAACGCTTGATATGGAAATGATATGGCGTAAGCGTAAAATTGACTCTTTTATGCATATGATGAACGGGAGCCGCGTTCCTGTTGAAACGATTACTGCTGACCAGTGTTCAGTCGAGACGCATCCTTTTTCCCGCAGAGTTTCCTGTCTGAGTTGTGGTCTGGTCCTTGCTTTTGATCACGATGTACATCCGAGCAATCCTGAAGGGCATTGCCCGCGATGTTCGCATGTGGTCAGGCAAAGAAAGGCCAACAGTCTGCATCGCACAACAGCATTGCTGATTTCAGCGATTGTTTTTTATTTGCCAGCAAATATTTATCCGGTCATGACAGTGATCAGTCTGGGTAATGGTTCGGGTCATACAATCATTCAGGGCGCAATAGAGCTCTGGCAGAGTGATATGATACCCCTTTCCATCCTGGTGTTATTTGCCAGCGTTACTGTGCCGGTGCTTAAAGTGGTTGGGCTTTCCGTTATGGTTGTGACAATATATCGTCATTCAGCCAAAGGGCTGGTTCTGAGGTCAAAGCTCTTCAGAGTTATCGATGTTGTTGGCCGCTGGTCTATGATTGATGTTTTTATGGTCTCTATCCTCGTTGCTGTTGTCAGGTTTAGTCACCTTGCCAGCATCTCGGCGGATGGTGGCATGGTGTGTTTTGCCGCAGTTGTTGTGCTGACAATTTTTGCGGCTCATACTTTTGATCCGCGCCTGATGTGGGATGCTGCTCAAAAAAACAAAGGTGACCGGAGTTCGCGTGTACTTCAGCCTTCTCAGAAGGCGCTTATGGTTCGCGATGAGAAATTTTATTCAGCTAATATGGAGCCCGACGAGGCGTGAATAAGCAGAATACACATAACAACTCACCGGATCAGGATGATGCTATGCCTGATTCTGCCCTGCGTCGTATCCGGTTTTCAATTATCTGGATCATTCCTGTTCTCTCTATTTTTATTGCAGGTTTTCTGGTCTGGCGTAGTTTTGCCAATAACGGGCCCGAAGTGACGGTGATTTTTGACACTGCTGATGGTCTGACCAGTGGTCAGACACAGGTCAAAAATAAGTCAGTTGTGCTCGGCACTGTCGAGAAAATTATGCTTGTCGATGATATGAGCCATGTTGAGGTTCGTATCCGCATGAATGCAGGCACAAGCTATATGCTGACAAACCGCGCCAGGTTCTGGGTGGTTCGTCCGCGTATTAACGGGGCCAGTATTACAGGTCTTGAGACCCTTTTATCAGGTGCCTATATCGCGTTCGACCCGGGGCTGGTAACGCCAGGTGAGAAAGATCTATGGCATGTTACTCATTTTCGCGGCCTCGAATCACCGCCAGGTATAACCTCTGACCAGCCAGGTCAGACATATTATCTGCTTGCCTCTTCAATCGGGTCTATTGGTACGGGAGCACCGGTTTTCTTCCGTGATATGGTTGTTGGTGAGGTGCTGGGTTACACCATGCCTCCTGGCGGGATTGGGCCAGTACTTATTGAGCTGTTTATTCGTCAGCCTTATGACAGATATCTGCACACAGACACGCGTTTCTGGAACGTGTCGGGTGTCACTGTTGGTTTTGGTGCTGGTGGCCTCAAGGTGCAGTTGCAGTCGTTGCAGGCGTTGTTCTCAGGGGGGGTCGCTTTTGGCCTGCCGCTTAAATATGACACCGTGACGCAGTACGATGCGCCTGAGAATACGTTATTTAAGCTGTATGAGAGCAGGGAAGATGCTGAAACAGCTGGTTATCATGAGCGTGTGCCGCTTGTGACTTACCTGACATCTTCAGTGCAGGGTCTGACCGTTGGCAGCAAAGTGAGCATGTTCGGCCTGCAGATAGGTAATGTGACCAGCGTGAAATTTGAGATGAATGCGAAGACTGATCAGCCTCGCGTTCGTGTTGGTATGCAGATTCAGCCGGAGCGTGTTCTTGACGCTAATAAGCTTAAGCATGGTGCATTAACAGATATTTTCAGAACTCTGGTTCAGCACGGGCTGCGTGCTTCTGTTGACAGTGTGAGTTTTCTTACCGGCGAAAGTATGATCTCGCTCAATTTCGTTAAAAATGCTCAGCCTGCTCAGGTGGAGATGGACGGCACGACCCTCGTTATTCCTGGCCAGCCTGGTGGTATGAATGGCATTATGGAATCTCTCTCCACAGTGGCTGCACGTCTTGCTGGTGTGCCGTTTGAGCAGCTTGGTGTGAACGCAAGCAATCTTCTGGCTCATGCTGATCAGACACTGGTTAGCCCGGATGTGCGTCAAAGCCTGACCAGTCTGAGAGCGTCATTACAGAATCTGCAGGTCATGAGCACCGAACTGCGTAAAGGTACTGCACCACTGATGCAAAGCCTGCCTGCCATGACGAAGCAGCTTGAGCAGACAATCGCGAATGCCAACAAGCTTATGGGCAGTTATGGCAAGAACACAGACTTCTATCGTAATATGCAAACTATGATTCTTCAGTTGAGTCAGACCGCCCGTTCTATGCGTTTCCTGGCTGATTTTCTGACAAATCATCCTTCTGCGCTGATATCAGGACGTTAAGCCATGAAAATGCTTTTTGCTCTTCGGTCTGCCCGTTCTTTTTCTGGGCGCCGTTCTTTTTTATCTGGTTTTGCAGTGCTGAGTGTTATGGCAACATCACTTACAGCCTGCTCTTCAGGTGCCAATCCGGCATTTTATACGCTTGCCGTTACACCCGGGCAGCCTTTATCAGGTGGTCCGCGTTATGTCGAAGTGCGGCTTCCTACCATTGCCTCTGGCCTGGATCGGGATCGTATTGTAACGGCTGATTCAGGTTATCGACTGACACTTTCTCAGAATGATGCCTGGAGTGACTCTCTCTCTGCTCAGATAAGTCATGCTCTGGCAGGTGATATTGCACAGCGTTTGCCCGGCTCAGCTGTTTTTGCTGAGAATGATGCTGTTTCAACGCAGCCGGATGCTTATGTCGAGCTTTCGGTCACTCACTTCAGTCGGGGGCCGTCTGGTCGTACGCAGCTTGAAGCGATTTTGTCAGTGCGTGCAATTGATACAAATCAGCCTTTTTATATGCAGCGTCTGACTCTTGAGGGGAAGGCTCCGTCTTCTTCAGCTGCTTTGATTCAGGATATGAGTCTGCTGCTGGGGCAGTTATCTGATACAGCGGCAACTCAGCTGAGAATGTTGCAGGCAGATCAGGCCTCCCGGCAGGTTACGTCTCAGTAAATAAAAAGCTTTAGACTGGTTATAAAAAAAGGGAGCTTCCTTACTGAAGCTCCCTTTTTTTGTCTGGCTTTGCCTCAGGCAGTGCCTGTACCAAATTCTTTATCATGGTCAATGAGCGGAATAGGGTAGTCACCGGTAAAGCACGCATCGCAATAACGATCGCGGCAGGATTCACGGCTTTCATAGCCCATAGCACGGTAGAGGCCGTCCTGAGAGATAAAGGCAAGGCTGTCAACGCCAATCAGTTCAGCCATTTTCTTCAGGTCGTGCTGTGCGGCGAGCAGCTGGCTGCGCTCAGGGGTATCGATACCATAAAAGCAGGAGTGCTGAGTTGGCGGAGAGGAAATGCGCATGTGCACTTCTTTCGCGCCGGCAGCCCGTACCATGTCGACGATTTTACGTGAGGTTGTGCCGCGTACAATTGAATCATCGACCAGAATAACGCGCTTACCATTCAGAGCGGGGCGGTTTGTCGAATGCTTCATTTTAACGCCCAGGTTTCTGATCTGGTCAGTGGGCTCAATGAAGGTACGGCCAACATAGTGATTGCGGATAATACCCAGCTCGAAAGGAATACCGCTGGCTTCAGCATATCCCATGGCAGAAGGCACACCTGAATCCGGTACAGGCACAACGATATCTGCCTCAACGCCACTTTCGCGGGCAAGTTCCTGACCGATCTGCTTTCTGACCGCATAAACCGGCAGCCCCTCAAGGACAGAATCGGGACGTGCAAAGTAGATATATTCAAAGATACAAAAATGGGGTTTGGTCTGACCAAACGGGCGCAGAGAGCGCACGCCATCATTATCAATAATGACAAGCTCGCCTGGTTCGATATCTCTGACGAACTCTGCGCCGATAATATCAAGACCACAGGTTTCAGACGCCAGAACCCAGCTGTCGCCATCACCATCTGTACCGGTCAGGCGCCCCAGAACCAGCGGGCGAACGCCCATAGGGTCGCGGGCACCGATCAGGGCATCACCTGACAGAACAACCAGTGAGTAAGCACCGGTAACACGTTTTAGAGCGTCAATCAGGCGATCTTCAACAGTTGCATAGAGAGAGGTCGCGATCAGATGAACAAAGACCTCTGTATCCATGGTGGACTGAAAGAGGCATCCGCGCAGGATCAGTTCTTTACGCAGTGTTTCTGAGTTTGTCAGGTTACCATTGTGGGCAACAGCCAGGCCACCAAAGGCGAACTCAGCAAATAAGGGCTGCACGTTGCGTAGCAGTGTTGCGCCTGTTGTGGCGTAGCGGTTGTGCCCGATGGCACGGTTGCCTTTAAGTGTTGCCATAACGCGCGGGTCACTGAAAACGTCGCTGACGAGTCCCAGTCCGCGGTGGGAGTAGAATTCAGAGTTGTCATCGCATGAGACGATACCAGCTGCTTCCTGGCCACGGTGCTGGAGAGCATGCAGGCCAAGAGTAGTCAGAGCGGCAGCATTTCTGGCGTTCCAGATGCCAAAAACAGCACATTCTTCGTGCAGATGATCATCATCATGTGCTGATGGTACGGGGGGTAAGGAACCGGGGGCATTCATGAGTAAGAAGGGTCTCCGCAGAAAGCCGAAAAAGTGCCAAATGAGCTATAAGGTGGCGTCATGACCTGCTGTGCGATCTGGCGCAACCCCTTTTGTCGTAAAATCAGGCATAAAAGGCTGAATGTAAGCGACTCCCATCCGGATATAGGGTGTAAATTTCCCTTTATTTTCAATATCATGGATATCTTCCGGGGGTAAAAGCCACTGTGCAGACACAAAAAGCAATAAAACCAGAAGGACCCCGCGCGCAAGTCCAAAAAGGGCACCCAGTGTGTGGTCGAGCCCCTGAAGGGCTGATTGATGAATCACCCGAACGATCAGGGAAGAGGCGAATGAAGCCACGACAAGCAGCACGAGCATCAGTAAAATAAAGGCGGTAATATCTGCCACAGTATGGTCGTGGATGAAGGAGCGGGTCCAGGGAATCAGGTTAGTATAGTAACGGCAGGCCAGTAGCAGAGCGATAACCCATCCCCCTATGCCAAGTGCCTGCCTGGCAAAGCCCCGTATAAGGCCATGCAGCACAGATAAAGTAACGAGGACAAGCGCGATAATATCGATCGCAGCCACGTTCAGTCTTCTCCTGTAGGGAGTGAGTAAGACGCCGCGGCAACAATATGCGTATTGACACGGCGCAGGTCACGTAAAAGGGTGAGCTGATAGGTCACCACTTCCTCCCGCAGATTATATTCAGCTGATGAATTGCTGTCTCCGGGCTGTTTGCGCAGGCGCTCAAAATAGGCAGCGGTTGCTGTTGATTCAAGTGTTCGGAAAAAATCCTTCTGGCCTGCCAGTGGGTTGGTCTCCGAAGTGTTTTGTCGTAGCAGAACAGTCGCGCAGATATTCAGGTTGCGTGCGAGCTGATCCATCATTTTCTGCACGGGCACCTGAAGTGACGGAGGTAAAGAAATACGCTGGCGCGCCATTTTTTGTACCATAGGCACAAGGCTGCGTTCTACAATGTCTTCAGCATGCAGGAGCTGATTACAGAATGCCAGAATTTCCTCAGCGGCCTCCATTTCCGGTTCACTGGCAGTTTCGGGGTCGAGCCCGGCCAGATAAGAACGGATAGACGCGCCCAGATCTTCAATGGCGTTGCCTAAGGGGCGGGCTGATGCTGCACGGGACGGGTCAGTCGTGTTCATACCTTCGCCCATAGTCGCGAGCATGGTTACAAGAAGGTCACACAGCCGCATGGCTTCGCGGGCGGCACTGCCAATGGCCAGCTGAGGCGCCTTATCAAGGAGGAGTGTGTCCAGATAGCGTGGAGTGCCAGGAGATTGTTTTTTGTCATCCGGAATGTCCGGGATGAGTTTTTCCATTAATCTGGTATATATTTTCAGGGCGGGTAGCATAATAACCGCGAGGCCAACATTAAACAGAGTATGGAAGTTGGCTACCTGGCGGGCGGCATCAGGTTCGAGGCGTGTAATCAGGGTGCTGATCCATGGCAGAACCGGCAGCAGCATACATGCTCCGACGATACGCACCAGCAGGTTACCCATAGAAATACGGCGGGCAATAGGGCTGGTACGGTTCCCTTCCATTACTGGGTTAATGGAGGTACCGATATTGGCACCCAGAATAAGGGCCAGAGCTGTTTCCGGGGTGATGGTGTTGCTGGTTGCAAAGGTTGAAACCAGCATAACCGTGGCAACAGAAGAATGGCTGAGCCAGGTAATGACAGCTCCCAGCAGAATAGCGGCAATATCATGTGAGCCCATAGAGGCCAGAACCGCCGTAAACTCTGCTTTATGAGTATATGGCCCAAGCAGAACCAGAAACTGTCGCAGTGAGATCAGGATCAGTCCCAGGCCAATAAAAGCACGGCCTGAATCGCGCCAGGCACCCTGACTGCGGCGAAAGAGCATGACTCCGGTTAATACAAATGCCGGTGCGATGGAGGAGACATCAAACGAAAGGAGCTGAACAATGAGTGTGGTGCCAACATTGGCACCCAGCATAACAGCCAGAGCCGGTGCCAGCTCAAGCTGGCCACGTCCTGCCAGGCCTGTAATCATCAGTCCTGTTGCGGTTGAAGACTGAAGGATGGCTGTTATGCCAAGACCTGTCAGAAATGCCTGAAAGCGATTGCCCAGCATACGGGCCAGCAGGCTGTTAAGGCGTGCACCGCAGGCTCGCTGTACGCCGGTCTGCACCATATGTACGCCCCATAACAGCAGCGCGATACTTCCGGCCAGATTAATAAGCGTTAGCAGAGCCACGTTATGGGCGTTCCTTTTTCTTATAAAAACCGTCAGCCCGGGTTTTTATAAGAAAAAATCCAGGCTGATAGTCTCAGATAGTGAAGTATCTCGCATGTTTGTTCATAATAACAAGCGCAGATGTTGATTGTTCCGGGTGAAGCTGATCACCGTCTGTCAGAGATACCCCAATATCAGGTGCATTCAGCAGCTTGAGAATAGGGTGCTGATCTTCCAGGCGCGGGCAGGCCGGGTAGCCGAAAGAATAGCGTGACCCACGATAGCCCTGCTGAAGCAGTTTTTCCATATTACGGTCGTCTTCAATGGCAAAGCCAAGTTCTGAACGAATGCGCTTGTGGGTATATTCCGCCATAGCTTCAGCAATTTCAACTGAGAGACCGTGCAGGTAGAGATAATCCTGGTAGCGGTTCTCTTCAAACCAGTCGCGGGCAATGTCAGAGGCTTTCTGCCCCACGGTAACAACCTGCAGGGCGACAACGTCACGCTGTGCGTCAGAAATATCACGCACAAAGTCAGCAATACATTCACCATCTTCACGTGGCTGACGAGGCAGAGTAAAGCGTGCGGCTTCCGTTATGCCATCTTCATCAAATAAAACGAGGTCATTACCATCGCCTGCGGCTTTCCAGTAGCCGTATGACGCCTGCGGTGTGAGTATATTATCTGCCGCGGCGATGTCGATCATCCGTCTGAGCACAGGTCGAAGCTCCTGTTTCGCCCATACCATAAACTCATCGAGCGAACGGCCCTGCTTTCTGAACCCCCACTGGAACTGGTAGAGTGAGCGCTCATTGAGGAAAGGAATAACCGCCTCTGTCGGAACAGAGAGGATTTTATTACCCCAGAAAGGCGGGGTCAGCACAGCCTCATCCTGTGTCAGTCTGGTGCGTCTGGCGCGGGCGGCTTCGCGGTCGACCGGACCATAACCGCGTGTAATGCTGTCTTCAGGTGTACGGGCAGCCTGACGTTTTGCTTTGCCCTCACGACGCTTGCTGATAGCGGAGAGATAGTCATCAAAGCGGTTTTGCGTAATCTGGTCCATTAACGTGAGGCCATCAAACGCATCACGGGCATAAGCGACCCGCCCTGAAGGGTTGTAGGAGGCTACGCAGTCTTCTTCAACATAGTTGCGGGTCAGTGCCGCCCCTCCAAGAAGAACGGGAACGTCGAGCCCGCCACGGGTGATTTCTTCGAGGTTTTCACGCATAATCACTGTTGATTTAACCAGCAGACCTGACATGCCAATGGCATCGGCCTTTTCGCGTTTTGCAGCCTCGATCATGTCAGCTACGGGCACTTTAATACCCAGGTTCACTACGCGGTAGCCGTTATTGGTCAGAATGATATCAACCAGGTTTTTGCCAATATCGTGTACATCCCCCTTAACCGTTGCCAGGACGATTGTGCCGCGCTGCTGGCCTTCGGCCCGATCCATATGAGGTTCAAGCCAGGCAACAGCAGCCTTCATAGTTTCGGCAGACTGAAGCACAAAAGGCAGCTGCATTTTACCCGCGCCAAACAGCTCACCAACTACTTTCATACCGTCAAGAAGTACTGTGTTGATGATGTCGAGTGGTGACATTTCTGTCATGGCTTCTTCAAGGTCTGCTTCCAGGCCTTTTCGGTCACCGTCAACAATGCGGTCTTTGAGTCGCTCCTGCGCGGTGTCTGCTTTTTTACGCTTGACGGCTTCAGATGCCTTCCGATCCGCAAACATGGCAAGCAGAGTTTGCAGCGGGTCATAATCTGCTGTGCGGCGGTCAAAGATCAGATCTTCTGCAACTTTGACTTCTTCTGGCGCAATCATGTGCAGCGGGCGGATTTTTGAGACATGCACAATGGCAGCCGTCATACCGGCCTTGACTGCATGGTCGAGATAAACAGAGTTGAGTACGGCACGTGCTGCCGGATTCAGACCGAAGGAAATATTGGAGAGACCAAGAACAATCTGTACATCCGGGAAGTTGTCACGGATCAGTTTAATGCCTTCAAGTGTCCACACCCCAAGCTTACGGTCATCTTCAGCACCGGTGGCGATGGTGAAGGTCAGCGGGTCGATCATCAGGTCAGACTGCGGCAGTCCGTACTGATCGCAGGCAAATTCGATCAGACGCTTTGCGATACGCAGTTTGTCTTCTGGTTTGCGGGCCATCCCTTCTTCATCAATGGTCAGAGCAACGACTGCGGCACCGAATTTACGGGCGAGGGCCATGCGGTCTGCTGCCGGGCCGTCTCCGTCTTCAAAATTGATGGAGTTGATGATGGGTTTGCCACCATGCAGCTTCAGGGCGGCTTCGATCACGGGTGTTTCGGTTGAGTCAATGACCAGAGGGGCGTTAACTGATGAGGTGAAGCGCCTGATCACTTCATTCATTTCTGCTGTTTCATTACGCCCGACAAAAGCGGTACAGATGTCGAGGGCGTTTGAGCCTTCTTTGGTCTGCTCGCGACCAAGCGAGACGCAGCCGTCCCAGTCGTGAGATTCCTGAAGTTCACGCCATTTTTTAGACCCGTTGGCATTGCAGCGCTCGCCAATAGAGAAATAGGCGTTTTCCTGTCTCAGTGGTACCTGGTTATACAGACTGGCGACTGAAGGAACCCACACAGATGTGCGTCTGGCAGGGGCCGGGCGGTGGTGGCCAGTGCCCTCTGCGCGGCGGCGCAGCATGGCATCAAGAGCCGCGATATGAGGTGTCGATGTGCCACAGCAGCCGCCAATAAGGTTAAGGCCGTCTTCGTTAATAAAGCGCTCGACCCATGCGGCCATCTCCTCGGGGGAGAGAGGGTAATGTGTCTGACCATCAATCAGTTCAGGCAGGCCTGCATTAGGCTGTACAGAGATCAGGCGTGGCCAGTTTTCGGAAAGCCAGTGCACGTGCTCTGCCATTTCCTGCGGGCCTGTGGCGCAGTTAAGGCCCATCAGGTCAACGTCCAGGCTGTGAATAACCGTGGCTGCGGCGGCGATGTCAGGGCCAACCAGCAGAGTGCCTGTTGCCTCAACGGTTACCTGCACAAAGATAGGCAGATGTACGCCCATTTCTGCACGGGCAGCTTTCATGGCGTTGACAGCCGCTTTGATCTGAAGGGTGTCCTGGCAGGTTTCTATCAGAAACGCATCGACACCGCCTTCAATCAGGCCGCGTCCCTGCTCAGTCAGTGCGGCTTCAAGAGTGTCGTAATCAACGTTACCCAGAGAGGGAAGTTTTGTGCCAGGGCCTACAGCGCCCAGAACATAGCGGTGGCGGCCATCAGAGAAGCTTTCAGCGGCCTCACGTGCCAGAATGGCAGAATTACGATTGATCTCGCGGGCTTTGTCTGTCAGTCCGAACTCGCTTAATGTTATCGGAGAGCCGCCAAATGTATTGGTCTCGACCATATCAGCACCGGCTTCGTAATAACCGCGATGGATTTCACGAATCAGTTCAGGGCGTGACAGAGTAAGAATTTCAGTACAGTTTTCCTGTCCCCAGTAATCGCGTGTCAGGTCCAGATCGAGCATCTGAATACGCGAGCCCATTCCACCATCGCAGAGCAGGACGTGTTCACGCAGGGCATCAGAGAGAGAGAGACGAGAGGGCATGGCATCCATGGAGCGAAAAGAGGAGGGAGGGGACGGGCAGGCAGCAGCGCTGCGTGACGCTACCTTATTTCAGAGACAGGCGTCTCTGTCCACCGCAAGGCTGCGGTGGAGAGGGGAAGAGGACAGGCGAGTGCCTCTGTTCGTCGTGGCAGAGGAGAATGTTCCGGCTCAGCGGAATCAGAGTGCCGCAGTATTTATCAATTTTACGCCACATTCTGATCTGCTGCAGAGCTGGGCAGAAAGCCGTGTCTGGTATGGTCCTCTGGTAAGGCACGGGCGCGCATGTGCATGTTGTGTTAATCCGTTTGATATAGACCAGCTTCTGGCGAAAATATTTCGCGATCGTGCAACGGGGCAATGTTGTTTTTTTACACAAGTATTTCTTATTTGTGAAAAAAATGTCATAAACGAGGTGTGCGATATGGTTGTGCAAAGCCGCGTTGTGTCAGGAATGTACGGACTTAAGGATAGTTTGTGAAAATTTTTGAGTGATTTTTCAATGTGGTTCAGTTAGGTGTCAAAGCTCTGTTGCACAAAAAAACACCTGATTTCTGATTATTATTTTTTTCAAAGAGTTATATTCTCTCTGATTGTGTGACAAAAAGTTTTTAACGACACGAAATGTTTGCGTTTTATCAAAAGGGTTGTTCGTGAATCATTCTGACAATGTTCCGGAAGTCTCTGGCTCTCAGTCACATACTGATATGGGTGAAGAACGCGTATCACCCGCTATTATCCGGTTGCGTGCTGTTATTGCAGCGGCGCGGTTTCATGGGCTTGAGCTTGATATACGGGATTTTGCGGCAGAGCCAGGTGAGGTCAGCCCGTCTCCTGCAACGTTGTGCCGCTGGCTGAAAGAGCAGGGTGCTGCCGCCAAGGGGATGCAGATCAAGTGGCGCTATCTTGTCAGAATGTCGAATTCGCCCCCTATTGTTCTGCTTTTTAAAGATGGATCAGCAGCCATTATGGTCAATACAACGCCCGACCGCGGTGTTGTCTGGCTGCGTGATCCCCTGAAGGGGGAAGAGACACCCCCGGTACCAGTTGACGAGCTGCGCCTGAGCCGTATCTGGACAGGTGAGATCGTTCTGGTGAAAGCACGAGAGGGGCAGTCAGAAGCTGATGCGCCAATCAGTTTCGCCTGGTTTACCAAGATGGTGTTGCGTGAGAAGAAATCCCTGCGTGATATTGCACTGTCGTCAATGACATTAAGTGTACTGCAGATTTTTCCGCCGCTTATCGTGATGCAGATTATTGATAAAGTTATTAATTATCACTCGATGTCTACTCTGGTGGCGATTACCGGTATGATCGTCGTGTTTTCAGTTTATGAAATTCTTTTGTCTTATGCACGGCGTGAGGTTTCCCTCGTTCTGACAACCCGTGTTGATTCACGTTTATCTCTTAATATTTTTAATCGTCTTGTGTCGTTACCTCTTGAGTATTTTGAGCGGCAGCAGGCGGGTAACCTTCTTGGTCGTGTCATGGCTATTTATAAAGTGCGTGACTTTTTGACCGGCAGGCTTATGACCACTTTTCTGGATTTGTTTACTCTTGTTGTAATTTTGCCGTTTCTGTTCTTCTTAAGTTCGACGCTGGCCTGGATGACAATAGGTGCCGCTGGTTTTATCGGGCTCATTGTAGTGTTGTTTACAGGCCCTGTTACTAAAGTCATGCAGCATCAGATGCTTGCTGAACGTGATCGTTCTGCGATTCTTTATGAGACTGTCGCTGGTATTCGTACTCTCAAAACGCTGGCTCTTGAAAACAGCCGTAAGCATGTGTGGGATGAAATGACAGCCCGCGTCGTGCGCTGGAAGCTTGCTGCCGGACGTATGATGAACTGGCCACAAACGCTGGTGATGCCGCTGGATTTGTTTATTAGTCGCGGCATTCTTATTGTTGGCGCTTATCTCACGCTGACAAGTCCCGGTACAGTAGGTATTGGTGCGCTTGTTGCGTTCATGATGCTGGGTGGTCGTGTTGCGTCTCCGCTTGTTGGCCTGGCCAAGCTGATGGATGATTATACGGAAGTGATGACCTCCTTAGGTGAGGCGGCTTCGGTCCTGAATCAGCCGACAGAGACAGTTGCGCTGACAACAGGAATGCGCCCGGCTATTAAAGGCGCTCTTGTTTTTGATGGCGTTAACTTTACCTATCCCGGCGCGACAAGTCTGGCGCTTAAAGATGTGAACTTTCAGATTCCTGCCGGCACTATGCTGGGTCTGGTCGGGCGAAGTGGTTCAGGTAAATCAACCATAACCCGTCTGCTCCAGGGTGTCAGCCGTTCTTATACGGGTTATCTGCGTCTTGACGGTATTGACCTGCGGGAAATTAACCTTACCCATCTGCGTCGTTCCTTCGGTGTTGTGTTGCAGGATAACTTTCTGTTTCGTGGTACAATCCGTGAAAATATTACGGCGGGTCGTCCGGGCTATACGATTGATGATGTTATGCGTGCAGCACGTATGGCTGGCGCTGAGGAGTTTATTGAGCGTATGCCTGCAGGGTATGAGACCTTTATTGAAGAGGGCTCGACTAATATTTCCGGTGGGCAGCGTCAGCGTCTTGCTATTGCCCGTGCAGTCATCACCGATCCGAAACTGATGATTCTCGACGAGGCAACATCAGCTCTCGACCCTGAGAGTGAAGCACTGGTGAATGCCAACCTGGAACGTATAGGCAAAGGGCGCACGATGGTCATTGTGTCGCACCGTTTGTCATCGCTTGTGAACTGTGACCAGATTTGTGTGATGGATAAGGGGTCTGTCGTTGATATAGCGCCTCATGATGTTTTGCTTGAGCGGTGTGATATTTATCGTACGCTCTGGATGCAGCAGAACCGTCATACACATGGTAGTGCCGTGGATGATACCTCCCTTATCGCGGAAGGAGAATAAGCCATGAGCGAGAAGGATATTATTCCCGCAGGGCAGCCTCAGTCACAGGAACCTGTTCAGTATGAGATGCCAGATGAAACAGCTACAGCTTTTATCCGGCAGGCAGATGACCCCTACGCTCCTGGTGACCTGCCTATAGGCCTGCTTGAGTTTCATTCGCCTACTGCGGCTCTGGTTAACATGCCGCCAACGGCATCAGCACAGTATATGATCTGGCTGATCGGTGCACTGATGCTCTCGACCCTGACAGTTATGGTTGTTTTTCCGCTTGATAAAGTGGTTTCAACGTCAGGACGGCTGATTTCAACGGAAACACCAATAGTTATTCAGCCTCTTGATGCGTCAATTGTACGTTCTATTAAGGTGCGTGAAGGTGATTACGTTCGTAAAGGCGAAATATTAGCTGAGCTTGATCCGACAACAACCGGTGCTGATATTGATAATATGCGTGCCCAGACAGATCAGTACCAGGCTGAGGTAGATCGTCTGCTGGCTGAGGCTGATGGCAGGACGTATACGGCTACAGCTCAGAATCTTGCATCAGCTCAGCAGGCTGAAGCCTTTATTCGCCGTCAGGGTGAGTATAATGCCAAGATTACTAATTATGATAAAATGATCGCCAGCCTTCAGCATGATATGAAAGGGTATCAGGCAAGTGCAGCTATGTATGCAGCGCAAAGTAAAGTCGCAGCAGATGTGCACTCTATGCGTATGCAGCTGCAGAAAGATCAGGTTGGCAGTAAGCTTTCAACGCTGAGTGCCCAGAATGCCCTGATGGATATTGAGCGTTCGCAGATCGCTGCACAGCAGCAGGCGGCATCAACCAGCAATAAACTTGCGGCACAGACTTCAGAAAAAGAGAGTTATATTCAGAACTGGAAGGCTGAGGTTTATCGCGATCTGAATACTGCTGAACATCATCTGGCTGAATCAAAAGCATCATATCGTAAAGCAGTTCTTCACAGTCAGCTTGTGATTATGAGGGCCCCTGAGGACTCAATTATTCTTAGTCTGGCCAGAGTGTCTGTCGGCGGTGTTCTCTCTGCCGGGCAGCGTATGATGACCCTGATTCCGGTTGGTAAGGGGCTTGAGGTTGAGACTGTTCTGTCCGGTAAAGACGTTGGTTTTGTAAAGCTGGGTGACAAAGCTCTGGTTAAATTTGAAACCTTCCCTTTTCAGCAGTATGGCGGTGCAGAGGCTGTTGTCAGAACGATTAGTGCGGACTCCTTCGTTCAGGATGAGGATGCGCAGCAGGTCGGTGTCTCACTTGATCCGAAAAACCAGGCGTTTTTCAGGGTTCATATGAGAATTGATAAGTACACTTTACATGGCGTTCCGAGTTTCTTCCATCCTCAGCCTGGTATGCCAATAACAGCGGATATTAAGGTCGGTAAGAGAACGATTATGCAGTATATGCTTAATACGATCATGCCGCTTATGAACCAGGGAATGCGCGAGCCGTAAAAGAAGAGTTGCGGTTCAGGCATACAATATAAGGGTAGTCATTATGGTCGTAAGCTTAATCAAACGGATGGTCGGACGCGATGGGTCTGCCGAGGCCCGTCTTGAGGGAGCAAAGGCTCTGATGGCTGCCCCCGAAACAGCCATTAAGGGTTTTTCGCAGCTTTCTCTGCTTGCTCGTGAAGATATCCCTGAAGCGCAGTTTCTTGTTGCCGATGCTTATCTGACAGGTAACGGGGTGCCACCCAACCTGCCGGAGGGGGTACGCTGGATGCGCCAGGCTGCACGTAAAGGCTGGCCTAAAGCTGGTTTTACGATGGCAACATTGTATCTGAACGGTTTGCCGGCCAGTATTGAAGATCAGGGCAGCTCCGGTGCTCTTTTTGGTGCGAGCTCGCCTCTTGTTGAAAAAGGTGAGCCTAATTTTCACCGGGCCGCGGTCTGGGCTAAATTGTCGGCTGAGCTCGGTGATGTCGATGGCCAGGCAATTTATGGTTATGTGCTGTGTAACGGGCCTGAGGATGTCAGAAATCCTGAAGAAGGCCGAAACTGGTATCGTAAGGCTGCTGAAGCGGGAAATGCTCAGGGCCACCTTGGGCTGGGGCTGCTGACACTGGGGACAGCCTCTTCTCAGGATGATTATATTGTCGCAGCGCAGCACCTGAGAAAGGCTGCTGATGCTGGTTTATCTACAGCATTATATCTGATGGGTGTGATGTATGAGCATGGCATGGGTGGCTGCTCTGCTGATGAAGGTGCCGCTTTTTCATATTACAGTAAAGCTGCCGAGCAGGGTGTTCCAAAAGCTCAGGCTCGTTTGGGTGTAGCCTTAATGGCTGGTAGCCACGGTATGGAACGTGATGTCGTGCGCGGAGAGACCTGGCTCAGGCGTGCAGCATTAGGCGGTGATGCAGAGGCGGCGGCTACTCTGGGCGATCTGTACGGTCGCGGTGGTGATTTGCCTCCAAATTATGTCGAGGCTGTTTCGTGGTATCAGCAGGCAGCAAAAGCCGGTCATGCAGCTGCCAGTTATACGCTGGGGACCCTGTTTAAAGAGGGCGTTGGTGTTGCCAGGGATGAGCGTGAAGCTGAGCGCTGGTTCAGGCTCGCAGTCGAGCAGGGGCACAATCACGCAACCATTGATCTGAGCAATATGCTGCTTCAGGGGCAGGCTTCTTCCGATATAAGCGCTGACCTTATTCAGGTATATCGTACAAAGGCTGAACAGGGTGATGCTTTGTCAGCTTTTAATCTGGCCGTGTGTCTTATTCAGGGGGTAGGCACAGAGCAAAGCTATAAGAGTGATGCAGAGGCACTCAGATGGCTGCGTATTGCAGCTGATAAAATTGTTAATGCACAGTACTGGTATGGTATTCTTACTCTGCATGGACGTGGCACGGATAAGAACCCCGAAGCAGGTCGCGCCTGGCTCAGAAAAGCTGCCGAGGCTGGTATGACAGATGCCCAGGTTGCTTATGCTGATCTTCTGGTGAATGGCACTGGTGGGCCAATGGACCACCAGCAAGCACTGGAGTTATATAAAAAAGCAGCGGCTCAGGGGCACGTGTGGGGAATGTTCTCGCTTGGTGCAATGTACGGCGGCGGGCACGATGTGCCTGAGGACCTTGTCGCTGCGCAGCAGTGGTTCAGGAAAGCGGCGGAGAAAAATAACCCTCCTGCACAGTTGATGATGGGACGTTACCTTGCTGCCGGCCGCGCTGGTGAGCAGGATACAGAACAGGCAAAAATATGGTATAAAAAGGCAGCAGCCCAGGGCATCTCTGAAGCAGCGGCTGAGCTTGCAAACCTTGAGGCTGCTGAGGCTGAGACCCGTGTTCCTGCCGCCAGTCATGACGGCTGAGCAGCAGGCCGGTCTCTTTATTTGAGTATCAGAAAAGCCAGGTTTTTCTTATGAGCGGGTCTTCCGGAGCAGCACTGATCTGGCAGGATGTGACACTGAGCGCCCGGTCCCGTGCGGTCATTGCCAGTCAGCAGGCGCAGAAAACCTATTATAGTGGTCTGAAAGCCTGGGCAGAGCGTGACTACGCAACTGCCAGAGACCTTCTTGAATATGCTAACAGGCAGGCTCCTGAAAGCCAGCATGTCATGTTTGCCCTGGTGCTTGCACGCCAGATGACAGGAGATCTGTCTGAAGCAGAAATACTTCTTTCTGCGTTATTGTCAGAGTGTGATTTTAAAGAAGGGTGGATGCTGCTTTCAGGTTTGCGCCTTGAATTGCAGGATGTCGCTGGTGCGTTAGCCGCTGCAGAGCATTTGTTGTCTCATTTTTCCTGTAATGCAGATATCGCTGATTTTGTCAGCAAAATTTACCATCTTAATGGGGCCGCAGGCTGGTGCGGGCTTGAGGGTAATGGTCAGATCAGGTGGGGGAGCCGTTCTCCGTTAAAGCCTGTCAGTGTATGTTATGACGATACGGTTCAGCCTGTATGCCGGAGAGGGAAAGAATGGTTTTGCCCCGAAGGCTGGCAGCATGCTGAGGTTGTCTCAGTTATATTTTCCGGTGGTGATCATTTCTTTGGTAATGATTTCAGGCCAGAGCATATTATAAAATGCGAGGGCTTTGTTGAAGAAGAGGCAGAAGGTCTCAGAGGCTGGGCCTGGTTTCCTTATGACTCGCAAAGAGAGCCTGTGCTCAAAGTGATTGATGTGCAGAGCGGTAAAACTCTGCAGCATGTTCATGCAACAGTTCTTGACGAAACAGGCGGGGCTCAACGTCCGGGCGCCATGTACCGTCATTTTTCACTTTCGCAGCATGAGCTGCCTGCAGGTTTTATAAGTGTCAGGGATGAAAATGGCCGCGACCTGGCAGGCAGCCCGCTTTTTCCGGGGCAGAAGGCCCGGAGTGCGGTTGCGGTTGCCAGGTACCTTGCCGGCATGCGCCTTACTGCATCAGAGGTTTTTTCTTCGTCTGATAAAGGTGTGGCTGAAAGCTTTCTTCCCGTTCCGGCCCTGACAAACAATATTCCCGCACCCGAGGTTTCAGGGCAGCGAGCACCTCTTGCCATTATTATTCCTGTATTTCGTGACCTGACGTGTACCAGGCGCTGTCTTGAAGCTGTCAGAAAGACAACTCAGGGTATAAAAATTCAGGTTCTGGTTATCAATGATGCTTCCCCCGAGAGGGAGCTGACCGATTTCGTTAACGCTTTTTGCGAGAAGTATAATTTCTCCTGTCATCAGAATGAGCGTAACCTTGGTTTTCCCGGTACAGTTAATAAGGGCCTGAGGGCTTTAGCGGGCCATGATGTTATTTTGCTCAATAGTGATACATGCGTCGCGGAGGGCTGGCTGGCAGAACTGAGGCGGATTGCTTACCGTGATCAGCAGACAGGTACGGTGACACCATTTTCAAACGATGCCAGTATTTTGTCATACCCGTCGCATGAGAGAGAAAACGCTGAACCTGATGCAATGCAGACAAGGGTTTTCATGGCTGCAGCACTGGTAGCCAATAAAGGGGTGTCATATGACATCCCGACAGGTCACGGATTTTGCCTTTATATACGTCATGATTGCCTGAAGCAGACAGGATTGTTGCGCGAAGATGTTTTCGCCCAGGGATATGGCGAAGAAAATGATTTTTGTATGCGTGCCCGTGCTCTGGGGTGGAAGCATAAAGCCGCACCAGGAGTATTTGTCGCACATACAGGGGCAGCCTCATTCGGCAGTGCCCGGGCAGATCTGATGGCACGCAATGCTGATATTCTTGAGGATCTGCACCCTGGGTATCATGCTCTGGTGACAGACTGGATCAGGCGTGATCCGCTGTCTGAGGCGCGCCGGCGTTTTGATCAGGTGCGTTTTCGCGCACGTGGGGTGGCTGCCCGCGTGTGTAAAAAAACAGTTTTACTGGTTACGCATCATCACGGCGGAGGAGTTGAGCGGGTTATTCAGGAGCGGGCCGCCAGTTACAGGAAGCGTTCTTTTCGGGTTTTAATTCTCAGGCCATCAAAAAAAGGATGCCTTATTGAAGATAGTACTGCCCCTGAGGATTTTCCGTCTTTGGTTTTTACGTTGCCTGATGAGCATGCCGGGCTGCTCGATCTTTTACAGCATGAAAATGTTCAGAAGGTAGAGCTGCATCATCTGCTTGGTCACCATCCGTCAATTGCACACCTTGCAAATGAATTATGCTGCTCCTGTGATGTGTTTGTACATGACTATATGTGGTTTTGTCAGCGTATCTCGTTGCTTGACCCATCTGGAAACTATTGTGGCGAGCCGGATCTTTCAGGGTGCGAGCGTTGTATTTCTACTGGCGGCAATAATATAGAAGAAGATATTAGTGTTGCAGTATATGTACAGCGCTCTGCATCGGTTCTCAGTATGGCAGATACTGTATATGTACCGTCTCGTGATACTGCGCAGAGAATGTTGAAACATTTTCCCGAAATCACCTGTGTGGTAAGACCTGCTGAGAAGAGAGTAAAGAGAGCAGAGTTGCCAGGTCGTGGCAAACAGGCAACGGCAGGACATTATGTTCCTGCCGATGGTTTTTTAAAAACACCCAGGCAGGCAGAATCCCGGCGTTTACGGCTATGTATTGTGGGCGCGGTTGGCCGGGAAAAAGGGTATGATGTGCTGTATCAGGCTGCTCTTGATGCGGCTCTCCGGGATTTGCCACTTGAATTTGTTCTGGTCGGGCATACCCCTGATGATACTCCTTTGCTGAATACTGGTCGGGTTTATATTACCGGTCGGTACAAAGAGGGTGATGCAGTCACATTACTGGAATCTATACAGGCAGATGCTGCATTTTTACCATCAGTCTGGCCAGAAACATGGTGTTTTACACTGGAGCTTGCCTGGAAAGCAGGGTTGTCTGTTATTGCATTCGATCATGGTGCGCCTGCTGAACGCATTCGTGCTACAGGGCAGGGCGTTGTGATTAATCCGCATCTCAGAGGTGCAGAGCTTAATGAGATGTTGATAAAAAGCATAAATATAGGCAATAAATAGAACGAGATGAGATCACAGGAGCATTCGCTTCTTTATTCACTGATATTTAAACTTATTTTTGTAAGTTTTAAAAAAAATTCCTGATTGAATGAGGATTTATGTCTAGTAACCAGGCGTCGGCGCAGCAGAAAATTTCGGATTTAAAAGTCTCAGGATCTCTGATGACTCTTCAGACGGGCCTGTTCTGTGTGTATTCTACACCAGGGCAACAGCCTCCGTCAGCCTCTGGCCTGCCTGGTGTACGCATTTCGCAGCCACCTGTGAAAAACACAGCAAATGTCGAAATTCTGACGTTTGATAGTGAAGGCTGGATGAGCACAGTTAATGGTGCAGCTCTGATCAGGGTGCATCAGGGTCCGGCTCAGGTCATGGTTACAATTTATCAGGAAGATGGTTCGCCGCACGAAGCGCCCCGTCTTCAGGTCGTTCAGCTCAGCGCGCAGTCTGACGCATCGGCAGCACCGCTGGTTGCTTCAGCAGCAACAAAGGGTCAGGCTGCTAAAGGTGCTGTTGTCTCACAGGAGGCTGAGGCCTCAGTGAAACAGGATGAAGTTGAAATAGGTGCGCATATTCAGCGCCGGGGTGATGTTGCCGCGCGCCTTGGTGAATGGATGGGTAAGCCGGGCAGTCGTGCCTGGATTGAAGGTTTTGGTGTGGCTCCCGCTTCGCTGATCGCTCCGGCTGATATTGAATATCAGGCTGTTCTGGGCAAAGGCTGGTTGTCACCATGGGTTGCCGGCGGGCAGTATTGTGGCAGCCGTGGTATGGCGCTTCCTATCCTTGGTTTGCGTGTACGTCTCAAAGGTCAGGCTGCGAAAAAATTTGAATGCCGTATTACAGCAACCTTTACAGATGGTACAGAGATCGGACCAGTTTCTGGTGATGAGCCCGTTGAAGCAGCATCTCTTGCTCCGCTTGAGGCTTTTTTACTTGAAATTATTCCCCGTGGCAGTGCTGGCAAAAAAGCTAAAAGCCTGAAGGCTTCGGCTAAGGCAAAAGCAGAGGCTGAAGCTGAACTGGCTGTGCTGCTCGACGAAGAGGACGGTGATATCTTCGAGGCAGATGATTTTGATCTGTTCATCGAAGAAGAAGGCGATTCTCCGGTTACAGAGGTTATTGAAGAAGAAGAAATTATAACGCCTAAAAAGCGTAAAACCTCTGCCCGAAAAGCGAAAGCTGTGGCCGTGAAAGCTGTGGCGGTGAAAGCGGTGCCAGCCGTACCAGCACGTCGCGGCAGGCCAGCTGCCCCGAAAGCAGAAAAGCCTGTTTCCGTTCCACGTAAAACAACCCGTGGACGTAAACCTGCTTCTCGCCGATAAACTATAATGACCCGGCTGTATGGCCGGGTTTTTCATTTATTATTAAAATAAATATTATAGGTATTTTTCTTGAAGTATCTTTTTGTACACCAGAATTTTCCTGGTCAGTATTTACATCTCGTGAGGCACCTTGCACGCGAGGAGAAGCATGAAATTGTTTTTATCAGTGAAGATAATGATAATGTTATCTCCGGTGTCCGGCGGGTTCGTTACCGTATGCCCCGTCCTGTCGCTGAAGGCGCCCATTCAGGCGTAAAAGAACTTGAAGCTGGTATGATCCGTGCTGAAGCAGTCGCTGCTGCGGCTGTGACACTCAGGCAGCTTGGTTTCACACCAGATATTATTATCGGCCACCATGGCTGGGGTGAATTGCTGAACATGCAGGATGTTTATCCTGATGTACCTGTGCTGGGTTATTTCGAATTTTATTATCATTCAGGCCCCGGGTTTGATGTCGATTTTGACCCTGAGTTTCCTATGGATCAGGCTTTCAGGTCGCTGGTGCGGGCAAAGAATGCAATTAATCTTCTGGCACTTAACAACCCCGGTTATGGACAGACACCTACTCTTTTTCAGCTAAGTACGTATCCTGATTGGGCACAGAAAAAAATTCATGTGCTAAAAGAGGGTGTTAATCTTGAAAAGTGTAAAGCTGATAAAACACTTGCCCGAAAAGACGTCGTTTTTGGTGATATAACGATCAAACCAAAAGATAAGCTTGTTACTTACGTCGCTCGTGGCCTTGAGCCTTATCGTGGTTTTCATGTGTTTATGCGTGCACTTCCCAGCCTGCTTGAGCAGGAACCAGATGTCAGGGTGTTGCTGGTAGGTGGTGATGAGATCAGTTACGGGGCGAAGCTGCCAGCAGGCTGCTGGCGTGAGATTATGCTACGTGAGCTTGAGGGGCAGACAGACCTCTCTCGTGTACATTTTCTTGGCAAGGTGCAGTACGAGACTTTCCTGACACTTATCAAACGCTCTGATGCTCATGTTTATCTGACTTATCCGTTTGTGGTGTCATGGTCTCTGCGTGAGGCGATGGCTGCTGGTTGTGCAATTGTCGGGAGTGATACAGCCCCGGTCAGAGAACTTATCAGGGATGGAGAGACAGGTGTTCTGGTACCTTTCCATGAGCCTGAAGCGATTGCTGATGGTATCGTCAGGGTACTTAATGACAAAGTGCTGGCCCGTACTATTCGTAAAGGGGCGCGGGCTGAGGCTGAACATTCTCTGAATATAGAGCATTCTATTGCAGAATATAAAAAACTGATCGACCACATCATTACAGATAATGCTAGCCGTCTGAAAAAAGATAAACCTGAGGTTATTTCTCAGGAACCTGCATCAAAAAAATCTCATGCAGTTAAAGCGCCTGCCAGGGGGAAGACAACACGGAAGGTGGCGTCAGCCAGTGCCGCTGCGAGTAAAAAAACATCTGTCAGAATGTCACGCAACATGAAGGGACGCAAAGCGCCTCTTAAACCTGCGTGAGGTTTTGCCTGATATCTGTGTTGCATCAGATATCAGGTCTTTCAAACTTTATGAGGGCAGGGAGCTATTAATCTGACCCGCCAGGATAACAACCAGCTTACGCATCAGGCTTGCGACATTTGCATCTGAACTGACTGAGCCTGAAGTTACAATGTGTGCTCTTTGCTTCACAATGGGCTGCTTCATATCTGCAGGCAGTACACTCCAGTTAGCGTCGAGTACAGCCTGGCCATGCGTATCAATATCAAAGCGTGATATATTAATCTGTACCCGCCAGGTGGCAGCTTCAGGGACGGGCTGATCTGTAATAAGTTCGTCAGGGTGGGAGAGAGCGATCTGATTTGTAATCAAATCGGTAACGCCGACCGAAAGCCTTGTAGCCCAGCGCCCTTTATCGCTGCGGACTATTTTTTCCTGATCACGCAGCACCATATCCTGCGTGTCCATATAATCAGGCAAAACAACCCGCGCGATCTGAACGGTTGGTGTATGCGCTGATAAAGATGGCAGAGATGCTGCCGCAGGCCCGTTGGGTGTGCCCAGTGTATAAAAACTCAATGGCGGGGCTGAGGAGGCGCAGCCGGCCAGCAGCAGCGACACACCCATAGCAGGCAGAGCAAGGCGACGGATCAGGAATGTCATTTGCGGCGTCCCATCAGAAGGAGTTGCGGATTACGTTCAACATCGCCAGCAAAGCCACGGAGTGACGCCGCGGCGGCGGCGATGTCGCGTAAGGCGGCATCCATGTTGGCGCGGTCAACAGAACGAGGCGAGAGCATACCCTGCAATGAATCGAGCGTCTTTGTGGCAGAGACCAGTGTTTTGTGCAGGTCTTCACCACGGGAATTGAGCTGAGAGTTACTGGTTTCAAGCAGGGTATCAAGATGGATTAATGTCGCATCCAGCTTTGTTTGCAGGTTGCGGATCGCCTCGGTGGTAACCGTTAATGTCTGATGCGAGTCATCAGATGTTGTTTTCAGGCTTGAAATAAGAGGAGGAAGATCTTTATTCAGGCTGGCCAGGAGTAAATTGGCTGACGCAAGCGTATTGTCTGCACGGTCAGCAATTTTATTAAAGGGTATCTGACCAAGTGAGGTTCTGAGCTTTTCAACATCAGAAAGGCGAACAGGAATTTCCGGCAATGTTGCAATGCGCGGATGCAGATTTCTGGGCGCATTTTTATCAAAATCAAGATTAATATTGTACTGGCCTGTTACAAAACTTTGCATGTTCAGTTCAGCATGCAGGCCATTGGCAATGAGTTTGTTGACGTCAACCGGGGAGTTCTTGTTTGAGCCGTCAACAACATGAACCTGGTCGGGGTCAAGCGTGATAGTCACCGGAATATAGGCTTTATAATCCTGCGGATCAAAAGAGAGCTTGATGTTCTGAACAGAACCGACTTTAACCCCGCGAAAAGTTACCGGAGCGCCCAGGCTAAGCCCGTTAATTGAACTCTGAAAAATTACGACGGCTTCACGGGTCGGTGTGAACAGTCTCATATGGCCAAATGAAATGATAATGCCCAGCCCCAGTGCTGCACCGCCGGTGACAAAGACGCCAAGCAAAGTTTTACGGTGATGTGTATCAGCCATAGTCGATTAGCCTCTTGTTTGGGGGGCAGATGAGAGGTCTGCTGCACGGTTCATAAAAGAAACGACCGTCGGGTTTGTGTTGTGGTCGCGCAGGGCACGAGGTGCACCATGCGCAATAGGTTCGCGCGCCTGGGCATCAAGAAAAATACCATCATCCGCAAGCTTAAACAGGCTTGGGAGTTCGTGACTGACGATAACAATCGTTGCGCCAAGCCCGTCACGGAGAGTCAGGATCAGTTCATCCAGTCTGGCAGAAGTAATGGGGTCAAGCCCAGCCGACGGTTCATCAAAAAACAGGATATCGGGGTCGAGGGCAATGGCACGGGCAAGCCCTGCGCGTTTGCGCATACCACCCGAGATTTCAGAAGGCATCAGGTTGATGGCATGCTCCATACCGACCAGACCGAGTTTCAGCTTAACCAGGCGATGGATCATGTCTGCAGAGAAAGAGGTGAACATCTCCATAGGCAGGGCGACGTTTTCACCGATTGTCATTGAGCTCCACAGGGCACCACTCTGAAACAACACGCCAAAGCGGTGGTTAAGCTCTGTGCGTCTTTGTTCGTTCTGTGCCCAGTAATCCTCGCCACCCAGCAGAATCTGCCCGGATGCAGGGCGTAACAATCCGATCATACTTTTCAGCAGCGTACTTTTGCCGCAGCCTGACCCGCCCATAACGGCAAAAATAGATCCACGCCTCAGGTCGAAGGAAATATTTTGCTGAATAAGCTTAGGGCCAAAAGCAATTTTCAGATCACGGACTGAAATAAGTGTTTCATCGTGTGTCATGGTCAGAAGTCCAGCACTTTGGCAATGACAGCAAATACGGCATCCATAGCGATAATACCGACAATGCCAATCACGACAGCCCGGGTTGCTGCAATACCAACATCTGCTGCGCTGCGCCCGGCTTTAAGACCAACCCGGCATGAGGTCAGGCCAATATAGCCTGCAAAGAAAAACGCCTTTACAAATCCAAACACGAATTCATGTAAGGAGACACCGTTTATGGTGGTGACCCAGTAGCCAATGGCTGAGGTGCTCATCATGGTCATAGACACGACGAAACCACCCAGAATAGCGATAAGCGTACCGTATACGTAGAGTACAGGCATCATCACAGACAGTGAGAGGATGGAAGGCAGCAGAATGTAGGTGGAGACAGGAATGCCAAAGACCTGCAGAGCGTCAATCTCTTCATTGGCCTGCATTGTCGAAATGCGCGCAGCGTAAGCGCCGCCGGTGCGGCCAGCCATAATAATGGCGGTCATGATGGCAGAAATTTCACGGGCACATGCGATGCCAACCAGGTTCGCAACATATATCTCTGCTGCGAAGCGGCGTAATTCGATCAGCCCGACAAAAGCCAGAATAGCACCAATAAGAAAATTAACAATTCCGACAATCAGCAGGGCTGAGGGGCCGGCATTCCAGATATCTGTAGCCAGGTCTTTCACCCGCATCCGGCTTTTGCCGCGCAGAGCCTGAAGGGTTCCTTTAACAGTCTGAATGCCCAGATCTGTGAGAGTGCCAGTCTCTTCAAGGGTCTGAAGTGTTTTGTCACCGACTTTTTCGAAGAAAGGCAGAGGCTTTTTATAATCGGCCGCTACTTCCACCGCTTTTTGCGGGAGCAGAGAAAGAAGATTTCTTGCTGCCGGGGGCAGGGCTGAATCGTCCAGTTCAAGCTGCGCTGCGGCTACTTTTTGTTTTACATCCCACAGGAAAGAGATGAAGCCGGAGTCCCATCTGCCCAGAGCCTGCGTATCAATGACACAGCTTTTACAGGGTGTTCCCCCGTTCAGATGCTCAGTGTTAAAAACTGGAATATCATCGCTTCTGCTATTCCAGTTTCCGCCAACATACAGGACCATCGTCGTGTCATGCACATCAAGAGACCATTCTGGTCCTCCTGGCGGTGCGGTGCGGGCCTCTGAAGGCAATGGGGGCTGTGTGCTGGTCATGATATGTGACGACATTAAGGCAGAAAAACTAACCTGACCAGCCCGTATCATGAAAATGTGAATTTTTTTCCATAATTCAGCAGCAGATAACACTAAGCTCTTTAAAGATATTTTTTCCTGGGATGACGTAATTAATTTTTTATTGCGGGAGTGGGTGTGCTCCGCTAGTGGCTGCTTTCTGCCATAACAGGGCAGAAAATATCCAGGCAGGATATTGAGTGCGAACTGAGGGGGAATGCATGGGGCGCAAGCGTGGTATGCCAGTTGATGGCTGGCTGGTGATTGATAAACCCTCAGGTATGACATCGACACAGGTTGTCGGGCGTGCCCGTTATCTGCTTGATGCCCGTAAGGCTGGTCACGGAGGTACTCTTGATCCACTGGCAACCGGCCTGTTGCCGATTGCCTTTGGTAAGGCAACAAAAACAGTACCGTATATAATGGATGGCAGAAAAGTATACCGCTTTACCCTGAGAATGGGTGAATCGCGTGACAGCGATGACGCAGAAGGTGCGGTTACGGGGTATTCTGCTATTCGTCCGGATGATGATGAGCTGCGGGCGGCTCTGCCGGCGCTGACCGGCGATATTATGCAGGTGCCTCCGGTATTTTCAGCCCTTAAAGTTGGTGGTCAGCGCTCTTATGATATGGCACGTGCAGGCAGGCCTCCCGAATTGCCGCCACGCCCGGCACGGGTGGACAGATTCGAACTGATTGAGCGTGTAGATCGGGATACGGCTATATTTGAAGTCGAGTCCGGGAAGGGTGTTTATATGCGTGCTCTGGCGCGTGATGTGGCGCTCGCCTGCGGTACAGTGGGGTATATTACGGCCCTTCGGCGGCTGAGGGTTGGTCCTTTTACTGAAGCTGATGCAATAACGCTCGACAAGCTCGTGACAAATGATGAGAAATCCTCTACTGCTCCGGAGCTGCTTTATCCGGTTGCGACCGTGCTGGCCGACATCCCGGCGCTGGCCCTGACTGAGGATGAAGCAGCCTCTGTATTGCATGGGCGGGCTCTGAGCCTTGCCGATCTTGAAGGGCGTGTCCCCGAGGTTGGTGAAGGTGAACCCATTCGGGCAATGACGGGGGAGCGTGTGCTGGGGCTGTGCCGTCTGCGAGACGGATTGCTGCGCCCGGTACGCATTTTCTGATTTTTTGAATGGAGATATGTGATGTCGATTACTGCAGAACGCCGCTCAGCACTGATAAGCGAATACCAGACCTCACCTGGTGATACGGGTTCACCTGAAGTTCAGGTCGCGATCCTGACCGAGCGGATTAACAACCTGACCGAACATCTCAAAGAACATGCGAAAGACTTCCACTCTCGCCGTGGTCTGCTGATTCTGGTTGGTCGCCGTCGTAGCCTTCTTGACTATCTGCGCGGTAAAAGCGTTGCCCGTTACCAGGCACTGATTGCCCGTCTGGGTCTGCGCCGCTAAAAGCTGAGCGTGAGGGAGCGCATCGCTGCGTTTCCTCACAATCTTGTCGCATTGTTTGTGTTATTTTTGATTTATTACCAGTCAGTCTGATTGCAGATATAAAGAGGGATAACAGAAGTTTCCGGACCACAGCGTTTCCGACCACATGGTGCCTGGGCAATCATGCCAGTCTCCATGCCGTCCGAGATGCTGTCTGTTTATGTTAGTTTCTGTTTGACCTGTTTTTTTGTAATCTGATGGTACTGAAAACGAAAGCAGAGCTGAATGAGCATTGATTTTAAATATTTTCGTAAAGAAATTGAGTGGGGCGGTCGCCCTCTGATTCTTGAAACCGGCAAAATTGCCCGGCAGGCTGATGGTGCAGTTGTCGTAACCTACGGTGAGACTGTTGTACTGTGTACTGCTGTTGGGGCAAAATCAGTTAAAGCCGGTCAGGACTTCTTTCCTCTGACTGTTAATTATCAGGAAAAAGCCTATGCTGCGGGCAAAATTCCTGGTGGTTTCTTTAAGCGTGAAGGTCGTCCGTCAGAGAATGAAACTCTGGTTTCCCGCCTTATTGACCGTCCGATCCGTCCGCTGTTCCCTGAAAACTTCCGTAATGAAGTGCAGGTCATTGCGACTGTTCTCACGCATGATATGGAAAATGACCCTTCCATCGCTGCGTTGATCGGCTGCTCAGCAGCACTCACATTGTCTGGTATTCCGTTCTTCGGGCCGGTTGCTGGTGCACGCGTTGCATATAAAGATGGTGCATTCCTGCTCAACCCTACTCTTGAGCAGATGAAAGATACCGATCTTGATCTCGTCGTTGCAGGTACAGCCGACGGCGTTCTGATGGTGGAATCAGAAGCTTCTGAACTGTCTGAAGAAGTAATGCTTGAAGCCGTTACTTTTGGCCATAAAGCGTTCCAGACAGTGCTTGATGCGATTATTTCTCTGGCTGAGCATGCTGCAAAAGCACCGTGGGATCTGCCTGAAGAATCAAAAGAAGCCCAGAAACTGCGTACGCGTGTTGATAAAGTAGGCCGTAAGCTTTTTGCTGAAGCTTATAAAGAAAAGCAAAAGCAGGCGCGTTATGAGAAAATTGGTGCAGCGAAAGAAGCAATTCTTGAGAAGCTGACAGCTGAAGAGCTCGATGTTGACGCCGCTAAACCAATGCTTAAAGACCTTGAGGCTGACGTTGTACGTACCGCTGTGCTGAAAACAGGCCTGCGTATTGACGGCCGCGACCTGGTCACTGTGCGTCCGATCGTTTCAGAAGTTGGTATTCTGCCACGCGCTCACGGTTCTTCTCTGTTTACCCGCGGTGAAACTCAGGCTCTGGTTGTAACCACGCTTGGTACAGCTCAGGATGAACAGGTGATTGACGCACTTGAAGGCGAATATCGCACAAACTTCCTGCTGCATTATAACTTCCCTCCATACTCTGTTGGTGAGTGTGGTCGCGTTGGCTCTCCTGGTCGTCGTGAAATCGGGCATGGTAAGCTGGCATGGCGTGCACTGCATCCACTGCTGCCAACACGTAAAGAATTCCCTTATACGCTGCGTGTTGTTTCTGAGATCACAGAAAGCAATGGTTCTTCTTCTATGGCTACAGTGTGTGGCAGCTCGCTGGCTCTGATGGATGCCGGTGTGCCGCTGAAGCGTCCTGTTGCTGGTATTGCTATGGGTCTGATTAAAGAAGGCAAAAATTTTGCTGTTCTGTCAGACATTCTGGGTGATGAAGATCATCTTGGCGATATGGACTTTAAAGTGGCCGGAACTGATCAGGGTGTTACAGCTCTGCAGATGGACATTAAAATCACCTCAATCACACCTGAGATCATGAAGATCGCTCTTGAACAGGCTCGTGATGGCAGAATGCATATTCTGGGTGAAATGAGCCGTGCACTGACAGAAGGCCGTTCAGGCGTTTCTACCACAGCACCAAAAATCACCACTATGAGCGTTCCACGCGAAAAAATTCGTGATGTGATTGGTTCCGGTGGTAAAGTTATTCGTGAGATTGTTGAATATTCGGGTGCGAAGGTCGATATCGGAGATGATGGTACTATTACTATCGCTGCGATGTCTGAAGAGCAGGCGAATAAAGCGATTGAGCGTATTAATGGTATTGTAGCTGAGCCGGAAATTGGCCGTATTTATGATGGTAAAGTCGTAAAGACAGCTGATTTCGGAGCTTTTGTAAACTTCCTTGGTGCACGGGACGGGTTAGTGCATATCTCTGAGCTGACACAGGGTCGTGTGGGTAAAACCACCGATGTTGTTAAGCAGGGAGATGCTGTGAAGGTAAAAGTGATCGGGTTTGATGACCGCGGTAAAGTTAAGCTTTCGATGCGTGTTGTTAATCAGGAGACCGGTGCTGATATTACAGACATCGCAGGCGAAAAGCCTGGTCGTGCGCCGCGCCGGGATGCTGAATAAACCTCTTCTCTGAGGTTTGGTAGCAGCTGATCCTGACAGACATAACGACGATAGGATAAGAATGAAGTCGATCAATGCAGTTCGTATAGGTGGAGCTGAAATTTTGCCACTGATTGAAGGTGGCAAAGGTGTTTCAGTTTCTACCGGAGCTTCGGCCGGGGCCTGGGCTGCGGCCGGCGGTGCGGGTACGATTTCACTTGTGAACGCAGATAGTTATGATGAAGAGGGGAATATTATTCCCCAGATTTACCATGGCCGCACCCGGCGTGAACGTCATGAAGAGCTGATAGAATATGCTGTTCGTGGCGGTATCGCGCAGGCACGTATTGCTCACGAGATGGCAGGTGGAAAAGGACGTATCCACGCAAACATCCTGTGGGAAATGGGTGGGGCGGAGCATGTTATAGAAGGTGTTCTGTCAGGCGCTAAAGGTCTCATTCATGGTGTGACCTGTGGTGCGGGCATGCCCTATCGTTTGTCAGAGATCGCTGCACAGCATGGGGTGTACTACTACCCCATCGTGTCATCTGCACGCGCATTTAATGCGTTATGGAAGCGCTCTTACAGCAAAGCTTCAGACATGCTGGGTGGCGTTGTGTATGAAGACCCCTGGCGTGCCGGCGGGCATAACGGGCTTTCTAATACTGAAAACCCACTTAGCCCGGAAGAACCATACCAGCGTGTAGCTGCCCTGCGTAAGCTTATGCGTAGTTTTGGCCTTGATCATGTGCCGGTTATCATGGCTGGCGGGGTATGGTGGTTAGAAGAGTGGCAGGACTGGATTGATAATCCTGAGCTGGGGCCTGTTGTGTTCCAGTTTGGTACGCGTCCGCTTCTGACCCAGGAAAGCCCGATTCCTGATGCGTGGAAAAAACGGTTGCTCACTCTTAAAAAGGGTGACGTTTATCTTAATCGTTTTTCTCCGACAGGATTTTACTCCTCAGCGGTTAATAATAGCTTCCTGCAGGATCTGAGAGCACGTTCAGAACGTCAGGTTAGTATTTCGTCTGAGCAGACTGACGTTCATAATACGGCTTATGGTATTGGTGCGCGCAGGCGTGAGATTTTTGTCTCAGCAGAAGATGCCGCCCGTATGCAGAGCTGGGAACAGCAGGGCTTTACAGAGGCACTGCGTACCCCGGATTCAACACTTGTCTTTGTGACACCTGACCAGGCGCGTGAGATTGTTGCTGATCAGGTTGCATGCATGGGTTGTCTGTCTGAATGTAAATTCTCAAACTGGAGCCAGCGCGGGCCTTCTTATTCTACAGGCCGAAAAGCTGATCCGCGTTCTTTCTGTATTCAGAAAACATTGCAAAATGCGGCCCATGCATCAGTAGCTGATGGTCCTGCTGTTATGGATCATAATCTGATGTTTGGTGGTACAAACGCCTGGCGTTTTGGCTCAGATCCGTTTTATGCGAATGGTTTTGTGCCAACAGTCCAGCAGCTCGTTGACAGAATTGTCAGCGGGAGATGATGGTTTCTGATATATAAATGTTAAAAAAGCAGCCTGTCAGGGCTGCTTTTTTTATATCACCTTATTGCAGGTCATCGACCCAGGCGAGCAAGTTTCTGGTCTGTTTCATACTGATTCAGAGCATAAACGGCCCAGATTGCTGCCGGCACCCAGCCGATGATGGTCAGATGCAAAATGAGGCAGATGATTCCTGCAAATGGGCGTTTGATTGTAAAAAATAACAGCCATGGCAGGATAAGAGCTATAAGGAGACGCATAGTGTGTTTTCTCGCTGGTTTGTAAAAATGAGCCAACGTTCTGTAGCATACAGTGCTTCTTTCTCGGTGTAGAGGAAAAAACAGAAAACAAATGCCTGCCCTAGGTTCGGGCACAATTTTGTGCTAAAAATTGTCCATTGCCTGTCAGGTGTTTAAGCAGGCGCCCGGCCTTGCCTGGCGAATTGCCTGATATGTATTTACTTCAGGCGTACCTGGCTGCTCGGGTACGCGGCATGACAGAACGGATGAAACCTTGACCGATACCCCTGATCACCCGGGATCACCCGAGCCTTCTGCTCTCTTGCCAGTCACGATTGAGGAGGAAATGCGCTCCTCCTACCTCGCTTATGCGATGTCGGTAATCGTGAGCCGTGCACTTCCTGATGTGCGAGATGGCCTTAAGCCTGTGCACCGTCGTATTCTCTACGCGATGCATGAGAGTGGCTTTACCCATGATAAGCCTTACCGTAAGTCTGCCCGTGCAGTGGGTGAGGTTATGGGTAAATATCACCCGCATGGAGACTCCTCTATTTATGATGCCATGGTGCGTATGGCGCAGTCATGGTCGATGCGTGTCCGGCTGATTGACGGGCAGGGGAATTTTGGTTCGGTTGATGGCGACAGCCCGGCCGCTATGCGTTACACCGAAGCGCGTCTTGCCCGTGCTTCAACATTTCTGCTTGAAGATATTGACCGTGATACGGTTGATTTTCAGCCAAACTATGATGAAAGCGAGCAGGAACCAACAGTTCTGCCAGCGGCTTTCCCGAACCTGCTGATTAATGGTGCGACGGGTATTGCTGTTGGTATGGCAACCAATATCCCGCCTCATAATCCGGCTGAAGTTATTGATGCGACCCTTGCGCTGATCACTAATCCGGCTATGGAGCTGGAAGAGCTGATGACCTACATCCCCGGTCCTGACTTCCCGACCGGTGGTATTATTCTCGGGCGCTCTGGTATTCGTAACGCCTTTGCGACCGGACGCGGCGCTGTGATTATCCGTGCCCGTGCGGAGATTGAAGAAATTCGGAAAGATCGTAAAGCGATCATTATTACCGAAATCCCGTACCAGGTGAATAAGGCTACCCTGCAGGAGCGTATTGCAGAGCTTGTACGCAATAAGCAGGTTGAGGGTGTAGCAGATATCCGCGATGAATCCGATCGTTCAGGTATGCGCGTGGTTATCGAGGTGAAGCGTGATGCGACCCCTGAGGTTGTGCTGAATCAGCTCTATCGTTTCACGCAGCTTCAGACCTCTTTTGGCGTGAATATGCTCGCGCTTGATGGTGGTCAGCCGCGCCTGATGGGCCTGAAAGATGTTCTCACAGCTTTTATTGCTTTCCGCGAAGAAGTTATTCTGCGTCGTTCGCGCTTTGAACTGAATAAAGCGCGTGATCGCGGGCATATTCTGGTTGGCCTGGTGATTGCGGTTGCCAATATTGATGCGGTTATCGCTCTGATTCGTGGTGCGCCCGATGCAGCTGCGGCCCGTGCTGCTCTTATGGAGGCCCAGTGGGATGCCAGTGAAGTGGCTCCGCTACTTGAGCTGATTCATGATGATGGCAACCAGATTGTTGACGGTAAAGTCTGGCTGACAGAGGCTCAGGCACGCGGTATTCTTGAGCTGCGTCTGCAGCGTCTTACAGGCCTTGAACGTGAAAAAATTCAGAAAGAGCTTTCTGATGTGGCCATTCGCATTAACGAGCTGCTCGAGATTATCGGCAGCCACGTGCGTCGTATGGAAGTCCTTCACGATGAGCTGATGCTGGCCCGGGCTGAAGTGGCAACACCGCGTGCAACCGAAATTTCTGACTATGCAGGTGATCAGGATGATGAAAGTCTGATCGAGCCTGGTCAGATGGTTGTAACGATCACGCGTGATGGCTTTATTAAACGTACACCGCTTGACGTCTTCCGTGCGCAAAACCGTGGTGGCCGTGGCCGTACCGGTGCTGGCACACGTGGTGACGATATTGTTGTGCGTTCGTTTAACGCTCACACGCATCAGTGGGTTATGTTCTTCTCATCGGGAGGAAAAGCCTATCGTGAGAAGGTCTGGCGTTTGCCGGAAGCCAGCCCCACAGCCAAAGGCCGTGCGCTGGTTAACCTGTTGCCTGACCTTGGTACTGATACGATTACGGCTGTACTGCCTTTGCCGCATGACGAGGAGCTGTGGGAAGCCCTGCACCTTGTTTTCGCAACAGCGAGTGGTGGTGTACGCCGTAACCGTCTTAGCGATTTCCGTAATATTCGTGTCTCCGGCCTGATTGCTATGAAGCTGGATGAGGGAGACAGCCTGATTGGTGTTGCAACCTGCCGCGAAGGGCAGGATGTCTTCCTGGCGACCCGTAATGCACGTTGCATCCGTTTCCAGATTACGGATGAAACTGTACGCGTATTTGCCGGTCGCGGCTCTTCAGGCGTACGCGGTATTAAGCTGGGTAAAAATGACAGGGTTATCAGTCTTTCAGTGCTGAATCATGTTGAGGCATCGGTTGAAGAACGTTCGGCTTATCTGCGTATGGCGAATGCGAAACGCCGTGCTGAGAATGCAGCTGAACTGACTGATGAGGAGGATGCAGACCTTGTCGTTCAGGATAAAGAGGAGGAAGAGGAAGGTTCTCAGTCTCTGAACCTTCTCACGCCAGAGCGGTTTGCCGAGCTGGAAGAAGCGGAAGAAATTTTGCTGACCGTGAGCGATGGTGGTTTTGGTCGTCGTTCTTCAGCTTACGATTACCGTGTTAGCGGTCGTGGAGGTCAGGGTTTCACGAATATGACCTTCTCGGCGAACAAGCGCGGGAGCGAAGTGGCAGCAACACTGCAGGTGCTTAACGGCACAGACGTGATGCTCGTGACAGATGCAGGACGTTTAATTCGTGTGCCGGTTGATCAGGTACGCGTTATGGCGCGTCAGGCCAGTGGTGTGACATTGTTCCGTCTCAATGAGAATGAGCGTGTTACCAGTGTGTTCCCCGTGATTGATGATGGTGATGAGGAAAGCGAGAGTTCTGACGAAGCCTCGTCTGCCCCGGTGTCTTCGGCTCCGGACTCTGATGCCGCGGGGCAGGAAGGGTGACAACGACTCTGGCGCGGCGTACCGGCTTTTATGCCGGTACGTTTGACCCGGTAACAGCTGGCCATTTTGACGTTATTACCCGTGCTGCGCGACTTGTTGATAAGCTGATTATTGGCGTTGCAGAAAATACCCGTAAAAACCCGCTTATGCCCCTGGCCGACCGGTTAGACTGTATGGAGCAGGTGATTCTTCCGGTTGTTGAACAGACGGAATGCGATATTCGCGTTGTTTCGTTCGATTGCTTGCTGGTTGATGCGGTGAAGCAGCATGGAGCTTCTGTTATTATTCGCGGGCTGCGGGCACTGACTGACTTTGACTATGAGATTCAGATGACAGGGGTTAATCGTCGTCTGGATTCGTCGATTGAGACAGTTTTTCTTATGGCGTCTGAGCGAACTCAGTTTATCTCATCAAGTTTTACAAAAGAGGTTGCGCGTTATGGGGGTGATATTTCGCATTTTGTGACCCCATATACGCAGGAGCGTCTGCTGGCCTGTTTACAGGCGAGCAAGGCAAAACAAGCAAAAGATCGTTAAGTGCTCAAAGCGGTCTGAGGAAAAAAGAATGTCATCTGACTCTGATAAAAACAAACTCTACATGGACGTACCTGCCGGTCGCGTTGTTATCCAGCTCCGCTCTGATCTGGCGCCTCTGGCTGCTGAGCGTCTGCTGACTCTTTCAGAGCAGGGCTTTTACGACAATGTCCCGTTCCATCGTGTTATTCCTGGCTTTATGGCCCAGGGTGGTGACCCTACAGGTACTGGTATGGGCGGGAGTGATCTGCCTGACCTGAAAGCAGAGTTTACGAACGAAGCTAAGTTCCTGCGTGGTACAGTGGGCATGGCACGTTCGGCGAATCCAAATAGCGCGAACAGCCAGTTCTTCATTATGTTTGAACCTTCTCCACACCTTGATGGTGATTACACGATTGTTGGAGAAGTTATCGAAGGTATGGAGTTTATTGATAAAATCAAGCCTGGTAGTGGCATGTCCGGTCAGGTGAAAGACCCGGATCGTATTACGAAGATGCGTGCGTCCTCCTCTGACGCTGCCTGATTTTATATAAAAAAGGGAAGGTGCCATATCTGTGGTGCCTTCCCTTTTTTTGTTCCTGGTGCAATTTTTTCATTTAATTCTGTTAAAAATGCCCCAGGCGCCTTGACGGGGGGGCATGATGCGTTTAGACAGCGTTTCAACGAAACACACCGCCTTCTCAGAGGGTTAAAAAGTGTTTCTCTTTGGTGAGAGCCGGTAGCTCAGTTGGTAGAGCATTCGACTTTTAATCGAATGGTCGAGGGTTCGAGTCCCTCCCGGCTCACCATTATCCCCCATCTATAAAAAAATATTTTCCACAAAAAGCAAGCTAATTTTTCCTCGTGAAAAAACGGCAGCTTTACTGGGTTTTTTCTTTTTTATTCATGTTAAAGCAGAAAAATTAAAGAGTTTATGCACACAGTTATCCACAGATAATATGTTGTGTGGATGCATCTGTCACATATGGGATGAATTTACGTTTTCGGACCTCTGTTTGTCTGAATATGTGTTTTCTGTATAATCTTATGTGTTCAGTTAGTAATTGCAGAACATGATAAAAATATTCTTTAAAATAGTATGAAATGGTCTTTTTACCCTGCTATTATAATAACATCGAAAGTGGTAATGGACCCGTAAAACATGGGTAATACGTTCCTGCATAATATATTTGCATGGAATTTCTGAAATTTTTTAAATTATTATGACCAGAAAGAATTAAGAGTTCTGTGCGATATTTTTATAAAACAGGATTAGCCGCAGCTGCGGTTATTGCGGTGTCGTCTATAAGTGATGCGGCTGTAGCACAGGGAGTCGACGGTCTGCATAAATTACCCCCTGTGGCAGTGATGCAGGAGACACTGACGCAAAAACCGAATGATTCTTTTATTCTGATTCCATGTGATGATCAGACTGGTATTGCAGCATTCTGGTCTGGTGATGATTTTATTATTGTGGCTGATCGCATCGGGCTGAGTCTGGATGGTATCAGGAAAATCTCAGGGCCTTTTACTGATCAGAGTATTGTCACTCTTGATCATGCTACGCTGATCCGGTTCCATTTGCCTTCCCATCCTGAGCTGAGCATACGACGCGATTCGAGAGGCTGGCAGCTTGTCGCCGGGCATGCCTCGTCAAAATCCGGGCTGATGCCGGTCGTAAGGCCTGGTGCGCTTGAGTTCCCTCTGGCGCAGCCTGGTCATGTGGTTTCTTTTCCTGACCCTGCTACAGGTGCCCGGTTGTTGTTGATGACATCAAAAGCGGCATCTGGTGGCGTGACAGTTCCCTTCAGTGGTCCTGGTTATCGCGTGCGTGCCTCTCTTGAAGGCGTGGTGGTAATTGCTGATGCTGACTGCCTTATTTTTTCTCTGTCACATGCAGGGGGTGTTTTATCTTCTGCTCAGTCAACGCGCCTCCCGGTCGGGGGGGCTCTCGTCTTTCACGCTAATAACACCGCGCAGAACCAGGATTTAATTTTCCAGGGGCTGCAGAATACGACACCTCAGAATTTGAAGAATCGTCAGAAGGAAGCTGCCGATAAAGCAGGGCAGAGTTCAGGTCAGGAGAAGCCCTCCTTATTGTTTAATGCCGTACGAGCTGCTCTGGCTGCGGGGGATCTTCCAGCTGCACAGGAGTTGTTATCACAGGCTCAGAAAAGCGGTGCCGAAGCAGTTATAAATTCGCCGCAAAACCTTGCCCTGAGTGGTGTTGTGGCTCTGTTAAGCGGGAAAATAAAAGACGCAGAAATTCTGGCGGACACCAGGTGGATCGGGATGCCGGATATGACTCTCTGGCGTGCTTTTTATGGCCTGCAGGCTGGTAAAAAAAGCTGGGAAACCTTACCCGACCTCGCAGATAATATCAGTAAAATTAAACAATATCCTGACGCTTTACGCGATCTGATTTTGTCTTCCGTGGCGGCAGCTATAATACGATATGGTACTAATGGCGAAGTAAAACAGCTTGGTAATCTGCCTGATACGCCGGTGTATGCTCTGGTACGCGGGCTGATACTCATGCGTGAGAAGAAAGGCGATGCCGCCCGGGTTATCTTCGATCAGATGGCGTCTTCCTCTTCCGGGGGAGTGGCTTCTGTCGGGCATGTCATGCAAATCAGATTACGGCAGGTGCTGGGGCACGCTTATCCTGATGAAATTGTGCAGGATTATATCAGTCTTCAGAAAGATGAAGATGAAGCGGGAATTGCACCGGCATCATCGCGGCAGATTTTATATCTGGGGCTTTCTTCTGCCCTGATGCAGCTCAGGCAGTACAGATCAGCAATGATGATGCTTTCGTTTCTGTTGCCCGGACCTGAGATTCCGCAGGATATACTTGAGCAGGCGTATCGCGAGCTCATCAGAAAAATGATTTTTGAGAAGCTTGATCTGATTAAACATACAACAAAGCTTACCTCTGCGCAGAAAAATCAGATTTCTGATACAGTTGCACTGTCAGGGCAGAACTTACCTTTTTTGACTGACGGGCCAGAAAAAGCAGAGATACTGATGGGGTATGGTCAGTTACTGATGGCGCTTGATAATGTTTCGCGAGCGCAGCATATTTTCAGTCAGGCGATGGTACTGTTCCCAGCACCTGAACAGCGTAGTCAGGCGAAAGAACTGATGGCACGCGCTGCTCTGCTTCAGGGGATGACAGATGAGGCTGGTCAGTTGCTGGAGAGCATGCCGGCTCAGTTCCTTTCTCCGGCTCTGGCAGCCCGTAAAACGTATGATCTGGCCCTGCTGGCAAAAAAGAAAGGCAAAGCAGATCAGGCTCTGGCTCTGCTTGCTCATGATGAGACAGATGAGGGGCTTGATTTGCGTGGTCAGCTGTATGAGGCCAGCTATCAGTGGCCTGATGCCGTGCTGGTTATCGGTCGTCTGGCGACTCGGAAGTTACCTCAGTCAGGGGCATTGACTGAGGCGCAGCAAAGTCTGGCGGCGCGTCTTACGGCTGATGCTGTCTCAGCACATGATACAGATACCCTGCAGCGTCTTAAAAATTTTCTTTCCGGGCGGACCATGGGGCATGAGGCGGATCTCCTTCTCGAACGCCAGTTTAAAGGTGCAATGATTCGCCCGCCATCACACTGATATATTTTAATTTTTTATTTATTTTTGTGAAATATAAAAAAAACACTTGCGCCAGGGAGGCATAAGGACCTAGTTACGGGGCCTCTTGGCCCAAGGGGGCAATTCAGCCCAACAGGCTATCTACTGGTTTAGGGGTACGTCAATGAACGCACTTGCTCAACTGGGGATGGTCTCGGAACTCCCGAGCGATAACCAGACAGCTACTCTTCCCGCATCGTTTGACGAAGATCGTAAAGATTATTTCGTTGAAAGGGATGGCGAAAAATTTGCAGGCACGCATCTGCTTATTGATCTTTGGGATGCTACTAATCTTGATGACCCGGCACAGATCGATCGTACATTGTGCGAAGCCGCTGTTGCTGCGGGTGCAACTATTCTGCACAGTCACTTTCATCACTTCACGCCCAATGGTGGTGTGTCAGGTGTGATCGTTCTGGCAGAGAGCCACATCTCTATCCACACATGGCCTGAGCGTAACTTCGCCGCTGTGGATATTTTTATGTGTGGTGTTTGTGACCCGCATCTGGCTATTCCTGTGATGCAGCGTCTCTTCCAGGCAAAACGTATTGAAGTGGATGAGCAGCGTCGCGGTCGCGTTACTGTTAAGTAAGCACAGTCACTTTCTTTTTTCTGATAGTCTGCCCGAAGCCGGGACATGCCAGAAAGTGGCGCGTCCTGGCTTCGTTTTTATGAACCGGGTATAAAATACATGACACAGCAATGGATAGAAGAAACCCTGTACGATAACTGGGGTCAGCGTTTTCGCGTGGTTAAAGAACTGGCCCGCGTAAAAAGTGACTTTCAGGATATCGTTGTTTTCGAGAGTGATTCTCACGGGCGCGTTCTTCTGCTTGATGGCGTTGTGCAGATTACTGAGCGTGATGAGTTTGTTTATCAGGAAATGCTGACACACGTGCCGCTGTTTACGCATGCTGAGCCACGTCGTGTTCTGATCATCGGCGCGGGTGATGGCGGTGTGCTGCGTCGTGTGCTTGAACACCCAGGTGTTGAAAAAGCAGTCATGGTTGAGATTGATGGCAGCGTTATTGAGCTTTCAAAGAAATATCTGCCAGGTATTGCCGGTGATGCATGGAACAACCCGCGCGCTGAAGTAATTGTGGGTGATGGCATTGACTATGTGAAGCGTGCTGCTGATGGCTCGTTCGATGTGATCATTGTTGACAGCACTGACCCGATTGGTGTTGGCGAAGTTCTGTTTACTGACGAATTCTACGAAAACTGTGCCCGTATCCTTTCAGCCGAGGGGCTGATTGTAAATCAGTGCGGTGTGCCGTTCATGCAGGCTGATGAGCTGCATGAAACCAGTGCGCGTCGTGCACAGTTCTTCCCTCATGTATCAGCTTATGTTGCTGCTGTGCCGACTTATGTCGGTGGCTTTATGACACTTGGTATTGCTTCAAAAGGCAAAAACCCTGCGCAGCAGAATGCAAAGGAAGTGCGGGCTCGCGCAGTTCAGGCTGGCATTGCGGGTAAAACGGATTACTGGACACCTGAAATTCATGTTGGTGCGTTTAATCTGCCACCTTACATTGCGCGCCACCTGCCAGGTGCTGACAAAAAGGTAAAGTAAGCAGGTCACGATTGACTTGTTAGCGTAATGATGTCACCAGTTTAGCTGCACAGAGGGAGAGACCGGCTGCAAGGCCGGCGCCGAAGGAGCAACCGCCCCGGAAACTCTCAGGCAAAAGGACCCTGTGCAGTAAACTTCTGAAGAGAGGTGTTAACTCACCCGCCGACGGGATAGCGATCTCAGGCAAAAAGACAGAAGGGGCAGTGGACGGTATTATCCTGATCCGGAGCCCCGTGAGTTGTTTTTCTGTCTGTTTTCAGAGTTAACAATGTGCAGGGTTGCCGTGTCTTTTGTCATAAGGCAGCGTGCATGAGCACAGATTCTCTTCTCCATACTCCTCTTTATAATTTGCATGTGGATGCCGGCGGCAAAATGGTTCCCTTCGCAGGGTACGCAATGCCTTTGCAGTATGCTGACGGTATTATGGCTGAGCATCGTCACACACGGCAGCATGCCGGGTTGTTTGATGTGTCTCACATGGGGCAGGTGCGTTTGCGCGCACGCTCTGGTGATGTTGATACGGCCGCTCTGGCCCTTGAGCGCCTCGTGCCGGCAGATATTCTCGCACTTAAAAACGGGCGGCAGCGTTATACCCAGTTTACAACGCAGACAGGTGGCATGTTCGACGATCTGATGGTCGCCCGCCTTGATGATGAACTGCTTCTTGTAGTGAATGCCGCCTGTAAAGAGGCAGATATTGCCCGCCTGACAGCGGAGCTGACAGAGTGTGTGACGGAGCTATTGTCAGACCGCTCGCTTCTTGCTCTTCAGGGGCCTGAAGCAGAGCTGGTGCTGGCTGCTCTGGTACCTGACGTTAAAGATATGGCGTTTATGGATGTGCGGGCTTTTGATGTTGATGGCGCGCCCTGCATTATCTCCCGCTCAGGCTACACGGGGGAGGACGGATTTGAAATTTCTGTTCCCTCTTCTGATGTTGAGCGTGTTGCTCGTAAACTGCTTGAGCACCCTTCAGTGAAGCTCATCGGCCTCGGTGCACGTGACAGCCTGCGTCTCGAAGGTGGTCTGTGCCTGTATGGTGTTGATATTGATGAGACAACAACACTGGTTGAAGCTTCTCTTGAGTGGTCGGTTCAGAAGTCACGTCGTGCAGGTGGTAAACGTGAAGGCGGTTTCCCTGGTGCTGATATTATTCTCAGGCAGCTTGAACAGGGTGTAGGCCGCCGTCGTGTTGGCCTGAGCCCTGAGGGGCGGGCGCCTGTACGTCACGGCACAAAGCTGTATGCGGATGAAGCATTAACACAGCAGGTCGGACACATTGCATCTGGCGCTTTTGGTCCCACTGTCGGGGCACCTGTTGCGATGGGTTATGTCGATAGTGCTTATACCGCGTTGAAGACACCTCTTTTTGCAGAGCTGCGCGGTCGTGCTGTGCCTGTCACCGTTGCGGCTCTGCCATTTGTGCCGGCTGGTTTTAAGCGCTGAGCACCGGTTTTTTCTGATTTTTTATTCTGATTATTAAGGAAAAGTCTGACATGACGTTATATTTCACAAAAGAGCATGAATGGCTGCGTGTAGATGGCGATTCAGCTGTTGTTGGTATTACCCGCCACGCGGCTGATGAGCTTGGTGAACTGGTGTTTGTTGAAGTGCACCAGACCGGAACTGTCGCCAGTGCTGGCGATGCTGTGGCTGTTGTTGAATCCGTTAAGGCTGCGTCAGATATTTACGCACCTGTTGATGGCGAAATCCTTGAAGGCAATGCTGCGCTTTCTGATGACCCTGCACGTGTCAGCTTTGACCCGGAGGGCGAAGGCTGGATCCTGAAACTGCGTATCAGCAATCCGGAGCAGCTTTCTGCCCTGATGGATGCCGACGCGTACGCTGCTTTTATTGGTTAAGCTACGTTTTTACAGCTTCTGTTTCTGCGAGGCAGCAAACAGAGGCTGTAAGGCTTTTTTATTCTGATTGCGGGCCGACAGTCTGCAAAAACGCGCTGTTTGCCTGAATGTTTCGTCTGAACTGCTGTGTCAGTTTTATTTTTCAGGATCACCCCTGCATGCTCACCCCTGATTCTGCATCAGATCGTTGTTCTGCTTCTCCGGTAGCAGGCTTGTCAGTTTTTGATGGCCTTAAACCTGCGGCAGGTTCTTTTATGCCGCGTCATATTGGTCCTTCGGCCGATGATGTTGCTGTTATGCTTAAAACAGTTGGAGCCTCTTCGCTTGATGAGCTGATGAAGCAGACTGTGCCTGATGAGATTCGCCTGTCAGCCCCGATGGGGATTGGCGAAGGCTGGACGGAAGAGGAAGTTCTGGCCCATTTGCGCAGACTGGCCAGCCAGAACCAGGTGATGACGTCTCTCATCGGTCAGGGTTATTACGGCACGGTTCTGCCTGCTGTCATCCAGCGTAACATTCTTGAAAACCCGGCCTGGTACACAGCTTATACGCCCTATCAGCCTGAAATCAGTCAGGGGCGTCTTGAAGCTCTTCTCAATTTTCAGACGATGATTACCGAGCTGACAGGGCTGGATATTGCCAACGCGTCATTGCTTGATGAAGCAACGGCTGCAGCTGAGGCTATGTCTCTTGCGCACCGTGTTGCAAGGTCAAAAGCTTCTACGTTCTTTGTTGATGCAGAGTGCCATCCGCAGACACTGACTGTTTTAAAAACCCGTGCAGAGCCCCTCGGTATTACCATTGTTGTGGGTAACCCTGCTACAGACCTTGTTGCCTCTGATATTTTTGGTGCTCTTTTTCAGTATCCTGGTACATCTGGTGTCCTGAAAGACCTGCGTCCGTTTGCTGATGCTGTGCATCAGGCTGGTGGTATTGTTGCCGTCGCTGCTGACCTGCTGGCTTTAACGCTGCTGACCTCGCCTGGTGAACTGGGAGCCGATATTGCCGTCGGCTCAAGCCAGCGTTTTGGTGTGCCTATGGGGTTTGGTGGTCCCCACGCGGCTTATATCGCTGTGCGTGATGCCCATAAGCGTAACCTGCCAGGTCGTCTTGTCGGTGTGTCGGTGGATAGTGCCGGTAACCCGGCCTATCGCCTGGCTCTTCAGACACGTGAACAGCATATCCGTCGTGAAAAAGCGACTTCGAATATCTGCACAGCACAGGTGCTTCTGGCCATTATTGCCGGTATGTATGGTGTCTATCATGGCCCTGAAGGGCTGAAGGCAATTGCCCGTCGTGTACATGGTCTGACAGCAACTCTGGCAGCAGGTCTTAAGGCACTTGGGGCGACGGTTGAAACGTCTCACTTCTTTGACACGATTACCGTTCAGGCTGGCGCTGCTGCGCAGGATATTCTGGTCAAAGCACGTGCTGCAGGCATCAATCTGCGTGATGCAGGCGGGGGACGTCTTGGTATCAGCCTTGATGAGACCACGACTGCTGAGATTGTGTATGCGGTCTGGACAGTCTTTGAGAAAACTGCCGGACAGGTTGAGAGCATGGCACGGGGGCTTAGCGCAGCAGGTTCTGCTCTGCCGGATACGCTGAACCGTACATCTGCTTTTATGACGCAGCCTGTGTTTCGCTCCTGTCAGTCTGAGACTGATATGCTGCGCTATCTGCGCCGTCTGGCCGATAAAGACCTGGCGCTTGACCGTACTATGATCCCTCTTGGTTCGTGTACAATGAAGCTGAATGCTACGGTCGAAATGCTGCCGATCACATGGCCTGGCTTTAGTACCATTCATCCGTTTGCTCCGGCTGAGCAGACTACAGGCTATCAGGCACTGTTTGATGATCTTGAGCGCTGGCTGTGTGCTGTCAGCGGATATGATGCAGTCTCATTCCAGCCGAACTCAGGTGCGCAGGGTGAGTATGCTGGTCTGCTGGCCATTAGCGCATATCATCGTCATCGCGGACAGGAGAATCGTAATATCTGCCTCATTCCGGCATCTGCTCATGGTACTAACCCGGCATCAGCCCAGATGGCTGGCATGAAAGTCGTTGTGGTTAAGTGTGATGCGGGCGGCAATATCGATCTGGCTGATATGCGTGAGAAAGTTCAGGCACACGCCGCTGATCTCTCCGTTTTCATGATTACCTATCCTTCTACGCATGGTGTTTTTGAACAGAACATCCGCGAGATCTGTGACCTGGTGCATGAAGCAGGCGGACAGGTGTATGTCGATGGCGCCAATATGAATGCGCAGGTTGGCCTGGCACGCCCCGGTGATTATGGCGGTGATGTCAGCCATTTTAACCTGCATAAAACATTCTGTATTCCGCATGGTGGCGGTGGCCCAGGCATGGGGCCAATTGGTGTAAAAGCACATCTTAAGGACTTTCTGCCAGGTAACCCGGCAGCAGCTGAGACCTCGCTGGCAGTGAGTGCCGCACCATTTGGTTCTGCATCTATTCTGCCAATTTCATGGGCTTATATCCGTCTGATGGGGGATGCAGGTCTGACACGGGCAACGCAGGTTGCTGTGCTGAATGCTAACTATATCGTCAGCCGTTTGTCAGAAGTTTATCCGGTGCTTTATCGCGGGTCTCATAACCGTGTGGCGCACGAATGTATTCTTGATCTTCGTCCGATCAAAGATCAGACGGGCGTGAGCGTTGATGATATTGCCAAGCGACTGGTCGATTATGGCTTTCATGCGCCAACAGTCAGTTTTCCTGTTGCGGGTACCTTTATGATCGAACCAACCGAATCGGAAGGGAAAGCAGAGCTCGATCGCTTTTGTGACGCAATGCTGGGTATCAGAGCAGAAATTGGTGCGGTTGAAGCGGGCAGACTGAGCGCTGAGCAGTCAGCTCTCCGTCATGCACCGCATACGTCTGATGTCGTAACGGCAGAAGAGTGGGATCGTGCCTATCCACGCAGGCAAGGGGCCTTCCCGGAGGGTGTCGCGTTTACAACAAAATACTGGCCGCCTGTCGGGCGTATTGATAACGCTCATGGTGACCGTAACCTGGTGTGCACCTGCCCTGATATTTCGGAGTATATGGAATAATACCAGGAAGTTATTATCAGTAACGGAGGGGCCTTATGGCCCCTTTTTTATGGGTATTTTATCTGAGAAAATCTTCGATGGCCTTATTCATGGCTTCGGGCTGATCGAACATAATCAGATGACGCGAATTATCGATACGCACCAGCGTGACATCAGGCATATTTTTGTAACCGGCTTTGAAAATTGTCTCCATATAATCCCCGGCAGGTGTTTTTTGATCTGTCTTTCCGTACAGTGTCGGGTCATAGGCATAGAGAACAAGGGTTTTGACTTTGTTAGATAAAATTTGTGGGCGCAGGTCTGTTTGTGCGTCTTCATACAAAGCCTGTGCAACAATCGCGGGATCACTGGTTTGCGTATTTATCAGAATGTATTGTTGCCCTGCCGGACTTAAAGCCAGCATCTGAGCAATCTGTTTTTGGGCTTGTTTCGCCTGCTCAGGATTTTGATGCACAATATTATCACGTGTTGCCAGAGCGATCTTTTTTGTATTTTCAACAGTCGCCTGAGGGCCATATAAATTACCATAAAAGGGTAGTGTATCGACAACTATGATTTTGGAGACATCCTGTGGGTATTGCTGAGACAGCATCAAAGCAATCAGCCCGCCGAGTGAGTGCCCGATGAGCACGGGGTGCATATGGCGGGTCGTAATGTAGTTGTGGAGCTGCTTAACAACTGAGGGTAACAGAAAGAAACGGGATGTATTGTGAGGGAATTTTTGCCCGGCGAAGCCGTTAATTTGTAGCATATGAAGGTGATAATCAGATGAAAGTCGCAGGGCTTCGTTTGCCCATATATCACGTCCTTCGCTTAGCCCTGGTATAAAAATAATATCAGGTTTTTGCGTTGTTCCTTCGTCTGTTATGGTAAAATGTGACGAAGAAAACGCAGCAGATTGCGACTGATGAGAAATATTTTCTGTATGCGCGGCAACAGGAAATGTCAGTAATAAATAATAAGCACCTAACTTCAGAATAGCGCGGGATAATTTTCGCATTTTCATGACCTTATTGTTGGCTAAGGTCAGTATAGATTTATGAAAATAATTTTAGAATTATAAAATCTTCATAACAAAAAACGCACCAGTAATAACCTGATGCGTTTAATCTGAAACTAAAATGAGTTTTTGCCTTATCTGTGGCTGGTATGTCTTACGCCTGGTCTGTGATGTATACCTGACCGAACGTGTCTGACAGCAGGTTTTTGTTTTGTCCCTGACGGGAGGTTCTGGTCATTGCTGACAGTATCTGATGTGGCTGAGTGCAGACCGTCAACAGGCTGAGCATTTTCCGGAGCCTCAGCAAGCTGGGTAGCCAGGTTCGGGTTATTCTGTATTTTCTTTGCCCAGGCCATCATAACGGCACTGCGTGCATTTTCAGGATTCTGGTGGTGCTGAGGCGCTGAGGTGTTGTGATTGTCGTGCCCGTAAATGAAGCCATATGTCGGGTAAATTGAACCAAAACTACCGGAATGATTGTTCAGTGCAACGCGAACAGCTGACCAGTCATTGTTGGGTGAAACATCAATAACGGGTGTATTGTGAGCAATGCCGTTCTGCGCCCAGTGTGACTGATCGACCATAATAGTACGGCTGTTAATGATCTGTCGTACAACAGCAACATGTCCCAGAGGCATGCGGCGTATCGGGCGGAAGTTTAGTACACCACCTTCGCGGGGTGCTGAGCCACGCTCATAAACTCCGGCGGCTTTGTACCACCAGTCCCGTGCATTACCGCGAATAACAACATCAGATGCAGTTTTTGCGTAGGCAACACACTGAATAACGTGGCCACCACCTGCATAGTGATGTCTGCGGGCATGGCTGTAATGCAGAGAAGCTCTGTTTATTCTGTGATGATTTGTAACAGAATGAGAGACTCTCTTAGCCCATGCAGGCTGCAGGGTGGCAGATAAGGACAGCAGAGAAACAGCGGCTACTTTGAGTATAAGAGAGCCTGACTGTTTTTTTCGCATGTCGCCTTACCTCGTTCATATTAAATCTGTTCTAGGTCTGTTGTCTGAAACAACTGTAAGAGGAGTTATCTGACATTCTGTGCATATCGGGCAAGCACTGAAAGCAGAGCAATAAACATGCTTTTATCGATTTGTCATAAAAAGGATAGCAAAAAATGTTTTATAGGAAAAATTTCCTATAAAATGATAAAATCTGCAAAATTATAAAAAATGAGGGTTCTTTTTTGTCGGAGCGAGCATACAGAATGACGGCCAGGATTCGTCAGGAGAGTTGCGAAATTATCACAGCTTGTGTGGCCTGACCGTCACAAAATAAGAGTGTTTTATTTAGTGGTAACCAGCATAATTTCGACCAGCATACGGGGGTCTGCCAGCACAGCCTGAACACAGGCACGTGCAGGAGCCTGATTTTCTGGCAGCCATGCTGTCCAGTGTTTGTTCAGAGCATCGCGGTCGTTAATGTCTTTGAGCCAGATCTGAGCCTGCAGCAGACGTGTGTTATCTGTTCCGTGGTGTTCAAGTAATTCATCAAGCTGTGCCAGCACATCGCGTGTCTGCCCATCAATATCCTGGCTCAGGTCACGTGCAACAACACCCTGTGTGAACACAAAACCATGATACTCTACTGCTGTAGAAAGGACAGGAGAGGGGTTTGTGCGCAGAATTCTACTCATTCTTTTATTGTACTCCGAAAAAGGCTGTGGCTAACGGGCTGGTAACGTTATGTCTGCCAGCTTCTGCCGTTATTGTTCAGACGGATCTGCCAGATGGTCAACAGATGAAATGCTTATAGTCGGGCGAATTGTTGCAGGCGTTCAGGTGTATCAAAATCAGTCAGGAGGGCAGGGTCAGATTCGATGAGATGCAGAGCTGCCCCAAGCTGCCTGAGAAGGTCGCGTCCGCCTTTATCTCCCTCTGCCTGTTTAAGGGCAGAGAACTGATCAGCGCGCCATATTACCGGGTTACCAGGGCGGCCATGCAGCAAAGGGGCCGCTGCGGGGGGCGGGGAGGGTACATGCTGCGTTGCTATTAATGTGTTGAGTAATGTTACGGGCACAAGTGGCATATCTCCTAGGCAGATCAGCGCAGAGTGTGCCTGGTATTTTTCAGCGACTTCTATCCCGGCTCGTAAAGAGGCTGACAGGCCCAGTGCTGTATTATGTGAGACACATAATTCTATGCGGTCTGATAAAGCCGAAGCCTGCGTGACAATATTCTTTAAGTCGGTGCGTTGTGGTGGCACTACCACCACAGCCCGGTCAGTTATGCTGTCCAGGGCAGTATTGATCGTACAGCCAAGCATTGTTTGCCCGGCAGCATTAGTTGCCAGAAGCTTATGGCTGGGCGCGGTACGGCGGGAATAGCCTGCGGCCAGAATAAGCGTGATATTGAGGCGCGACATTACCAGCCTGGTGCTTCCGCCAAGGAGGCATTACGCCGTACGGCAATAATTTCCGCCAGAATCGAGATAGCAATTTCCTCAGCACCAGTCGCGCCAATGGCCAGACCAACCGGACCGTGAATGCGCTTCAGTGAATGTTCAGAAAAGCCTGCTTCATGTAGTCGTTTAATCCGGCTCGCCTGGGTTTTACGTGAGCCCAGAGCACCAATATAGAAAGCAGAGCTGCGCAGTGCGACCTCCAGTGTCGGGTCATCCAGTTTGGCATCATGTGTCAGGGTGACAATAGCTGTCATACTGTCAGGTTTTAGCTTATGCAGTAACTCATCCGGCCATTCTGTAATCAGGGTTGTGCCGGGTATAAGGCCGGGGAAGCGTTCTTCGGTCGCGAGCGGTGTCCGGGGGTCGATAACAACCGGAGCCAGCCCTGACATGCGGGCCAGCAGAGCAAGATGCTGCGCAATATGTACTGCTCCGACAATAAGAAGGCGCAAAGGCGGGGGCAGTGGCTGCACAAACCATGCCGGTGTTTTGTTTTCGCTTTCAAGGGCTTTGCTGCGTCCCTCTTTAAGGCTTTGCAGGGCCAGGCGGCGGACAGGAACAGGAATATCGGGTGTGTCCCCCCCGGCGAGCTGCTCCTCCGTCAGTAAAGTGTGGTGTAAGCCATCCATGGTTCTGATCAGAACAACGCTCTCACGCCGGCTCTGTGCAGTCTGCGCCGTGCGTAAAATGGCTTCAGGTAATGTGCCCCACGGGCAGGCGGCGTTTTTAACGGCTTCAAGTAAAACTTCGAGTTTACCACCACAGGCCAGCCCGACTTCCCATGCGCGCTCTGAGCTGACACCATAAGAGATAATACGTGGCGGGGCACCATTCATAAGTTCCTGCGCGGCGGTAATGACGTCTGTTTCAACACAGCCGCCGCTGACAGAGCCCTCTATCCGACCGCTTTCGCTCATGACCATTACGCTGCCCGCTGGCCGGGGGGAGCTGCCCCATGTACCGGTGACGGTTGCAATCACAACCTTATCGCCTGCATCACACCAGTGCAGTGCATGATCAATAAGGGTTCGGGCCGGAAGGGGATAGCTGGTCATAACGACTAATAAAACCTGACATAACAAAGACTATACTTGAGAGGAGTGTAGGCTTCTATCGGAGCATAGACCAGTGCCGTTAAAAGGAAGTTGTTTTTTCGCTCAGTTTTTATGTGCCTGCTCTCGTGATAGTATGACTTAAGGTTTTAAGTGGACTGTAGCCGTGACGTTTTGTTTTGCGTGAGCAGCGCCTGAAGAAGTAGGAGTTAAGAGACGTGCATTTCACCTTTGATGGTTTGCAGGTGCGGGTTGTTCCCGTCACCCCTTTTCGGCAAAACTGCTCTGTATTGTGGAACCCTGAGACAGCTGAGGCTGTCGTTGTTGATCCTGGCGGTGATGCAGATGTTCTGGCTCAGTTCCTGGAGCAAAATAATCTTACTGTGTCAGCGATTATTCTCACTCATGGGCACCTTGATCATGCAGGTGGTGTGGCGCCGCTGTGTCGTATTCTGGCAGAACGTCAGGGTAAAGCGCCGGTCGTTATCGGCCCTGATAAGCGCGATGAATTTCTTTTGTCCTCTATCGAGAAGCAGGCCGGACATTTTGGTCTGAGTGAGCTGGAGAATGCGACAGCTGATGAGTATAGTGAGGACGGGCAGGTGCTCGATCTGATCGGGCGTAAGCTTCATGTGCTTCATGTACCTGGCCATACGCCTGGGCATGTTGTCTTTATCGATCATGCTGCAAAAATCGTATTTGCAGGAGATACTCTCTTCAAAGGGGCAGTGGGTCGTACTGACTTTGCTTATGCTGACGAGTCCCTTCTTTTAAATTCTATTCGTGAAAAGCTGTTCTCTCTGGATGATGGCTATATCGTTGTTCCCGGGCACGGAGGGCACACCACAGTGGGTGCCGAGCGTAGCGGTAATCCTTTCTTTAATGCAGGCTGAGGCATGTGATGAGTGTTAATGTAAAAACCGGTATACGGTATGTTCTGGCAGCAGGCCTGTGTGCTGCTATGGTCACCGCAGCTCCGCTGTATGTTTCTGCACAGGAGCAGGAGCTGCCTGAGCCAGTTCAGGCACAGCCTAAACTGCCTGTTGAAAAACTGACGATCACGTCAGCCAGTGGTGAAGCACATATTTTCTCTGCTGAGATAGCCCGTACACCCAGGCAGCAGCAGGTTGGCGAAATGTTTCGTACGCATATTCCTGATAACGAGGGTATGCTTTTCGTGTGGAGCTATCCGCAACAGAGCGATATGTGGATGAAAAATACGCTTGTTCCGCTCGATATTGTTTTTATCGGTGCAGATAATCGTATTCAGGCCATCGCAGAAAATACTGTGCCTCAGAGCCTGGCGCATATCAGCAGTCATGGGCCAGCTGTGGCTACACTTGAACTGGCCGGCGGTGTTACGGCTCGCCTTGGTATTGTTGTGGGCGATAAAGTTGACGCCGCGGCTCTGAAGAAAAAGTCCTGAATAATCAGCCTGATGTATGTGGCAGTAAGTGTGGCTGATGCAGGCAGATACCATTCCAACCTGTTTGACGAGGTAGAAGCGTGACGATTCTGGTAACCGGGGCAGCCGGGTTTGTTGGGTATCATACCTGTCTGGCTCTGTTAAAAGAGGGGGCTGAGGTTATCGGTATCGATAACCTCAATGCGTATTATGACCCCCGTCTGAAGCAGAATCGTCTTGATCAGCTCAGGCAGAAAAAAAACTTCACCTTCTTCCGGATGGATTTGTGTGATCTGCTGGCAGAAAATGCCCTTTCTGATGTCAGCGCGCGCATTACCGGTATTGTGCATCTGGCTGCGCAGGCCGGCGTGCGGTACTCGGTGCGTAACCCTGAGGCTTTTGTGCATTCCAATGTGCAGGGTCATGTAGCTGTGCTCGAGTTTGCACGCAGGCTGCCCCGGCTTAAGCACCTGGTGTATGCATCTTCTTCGTCCGTTTACGGGCGCAATACGCAACTGCCTTTTCGTGAAACAGACAGAGTCGATGTTCCAGGCTCGTTTTATGCTGTGACAAAACGCAGTGGTGAACTCACTGCCGAGTCTTACTCTCATCTTTACGGCCTGCCACAGACCGGGCTGCGCTTTTTCACTATCTACGGGCCGTGGGGCCGACCTGATATGGCGTATTACAGTTTTGCCAGGGCGATGACGCTGGGTGACGAGGTGACGTTGTATGAAGGCGATAGCCTTGCACGTGACTTTACCTACATCAGTGATGCTGTTCGTGCCGTATTACTCGTGCTTGTCAGACCGCCAGCTCATGGCACAGCGCGGATTCTCAACGTTGGCAGTGATCATCCCGAATCTGTGCGGCATATGGTGCATCTGCTGGAGAAAGGACTGGGGTGTAAGGCTCACCTGAGATTGCTGCCGCGCCCGCAGGCTGATGTTGAAAAGACCTGGGCTTGTGTTGAACGCCTTCATGAACTGACCGGATGGCGCTCTGAGGTGTCATTTGAGGCAGGACTTTCTGCCTTTACGCAGTGGTTCAGAACATATGAGGATTAATTTTGATTTTTTTTGAGGATTTTTGCTTTTTTTTGAGTGGAATTGAGTGGAATTGAGGTGTGTTTG
>NZ_JOMN01000107.1:0-316 GCF_002153485.1 Acetobacter sp. DmW_043
AAAACCGGCACGGACGCTTCCGGGAGAGTGATCTGCTTCGCCAAATGTTCGAAATGACCGTCAGGCAGTACATCGCCAAGGGGCTGGTGGGCGGTGAAGGCTTTGCGGTCGATGCCAGCACGATCAAGGCCGACGCTAATCGGCAGCGCAGTGTTTCGAGCCCAGATAAACTGCCGATCGAGGCAGCCCAACGTGCTGTGCGGGAGTATTTCTCGGTGCTGGACGATGCTGCATTTGGGTCTGCTACGCCCGTGCAACCAAAATATATCTCTCCGGTCGATCCTGCGGCACGTTGGAACGCTGCAAGCGGTGGCCT
>NZ_JOMN01000108.1:0-296 GCF_002153485.1 Acetobacter sp. DmW_043
CACGGAAAGATTTCAGACCATCAGACTGCGCCCAGAGGGCACAGACCAGCTTTTTAAGAGCCAGGAGGTCAGCACCCTGACGTTCTGCCATGCGCCGGGCCTGTGCACTGTAGGCAGAGCGTGGTTTCTCCTGCGCTGTGGCCGGTATGAGGGATTTAATCTGCTCTGCCTCACGATCCCTGCCTTCCTGCTCAAGAGCTTTGACAATCGAACGGTCATGACGTCCGGCAACAAGAGCATGCCCCAGCCTGATTTCTTCCAGTCTTGCCAGTTTCTCTAACCGTATCCAGCTAAAA
>NZ_JOMN01000109.1:0-335 GCF_002153485.1 Acetobacter sp. DmW_043
CGACCGATACTGCGAAATCCAGTGGCTCAGCGTTGATTTGCCAATCCCCAGATCCGCCGCAATCCGTGTCCGGGACAAACCGCTGCTCAGCGCGATCCTGACCGCCTCGCGGCGAAACTCTTCTGTCTGCTTCAATGCCATGGTCTCAGGCCTTTCCTGTTGAAAGCTTTAAACGCTCAGTCAACCGGCACAAAACCGTTACAAGTCCACCAGAGCCTTCTCCAGCTTCGGGCGAAACACCTCAAAATCCACAGTCCGGGAAAACGCTTCGAACTGATCACCGAGCCCGCTTAGCCGAGCAAGCCGCTCTTCAACATCAAAAAATCCCGCCTGTT
>NZ_JOMN01000110.1:0-561 GCF_002153485.1 Acetobacter sp. DmW_043
GCTTCATCTGGCTCTCAGATAACAGAAATACATCACTCACAGGCTCATCCTCCATAGGTAAGCCTGTGAATCACAATCTCTCGCTCAGTTCAATAAATTAACAGGTCCTGAGCCTAACGATCTTATTTTATTCTGGCAGGAATATGGTATTGGAACATGGTTAAACGGAAAATTTCAGTTTTGTATTCCTTCTGATTACTCAGGAATAGTAGATATTCTATTCTCTGGTGATCAGGATATTATTCCAGAAAAAACTCATATAATTGGTTTTTCTGCATTTGGTCATTTAGTTATATGGAATGAAGATTTGCAAACATGCATTGTTAAATTACCTGAAGCAACTATGGGCGTTGATAAATGGGATTTTGATGAGTTTGGAAATGATTTTTTTAGAATATCTTCAGTTATAGCTATGTTAAATTTAGAATTTAGTTTTGATTATCCAACTCAAAATAAAAATTATAAATCTCTTTTTTTAGAGTCTTTGTCTGAAATAGGTGAAGTGACTTTTGGTAAATGCTACGGTTTTTTTCCGGCACTTGCGCTTGGCGGTTCACCATC
>NZ_JOMN01000111.1:0-788 GCF_002153485.1 Acetobacter sp. DmW_043
CTGTGGATTTTGAAGTCTTCCGCCCTGACCTGGAGAAGGCTCTGGCGTATTCAGACGGGAGTAATGCCGGGCGTCCGCCGTTTGATCCGGTGCTGATGTTCAAAATTATGGTGATCCAGACGTTGAACAATCTAGAGGGTTTTTCGAACCCTCTAGATTACGATGCCGACGTCATTCGCGAGGAGCTTGCCAAGGCCGAAATCAAAGCCGTCATTCCAGCCAAAAGCAACCGTCGCACCTATCCCTCACGATAGAACCAATTACCGTTGGCGCAATCTCGTCGAGCGCCTGTTCAATAAACTCAAGAACTGGCGACGCATGACTACCCGATATGACAAAACCAAGGAATCATATCTTGGCTTCGTCAGTCTCGTGTCGACACTCCAGTAGATACCCTTTGTCCACGAAACCTAGCACTACTTTGGCAGAAGTATATTTTTTAGGATTCCCATGGGGCTGATTGCGTGATTCATGGTGAGCCAGCTTTGACGGAGGCTGGCATTGGAAGAAGACTGGCAAGCGGATCTTGAGCAATGGCTCGTCCCGTATCTGGAAGGTCTTGGTAACAAGACGCGGCGTAAAATGTGCCCGGCCTATATCGCAGGTCTGATCGGGCCAGGAGATCGCAAGAGCATCCAGCCCATGGCCATGCGTTCGGATGTAGTCCCCTATGACCGGTTACATCATTTCATCGGAGCCGGGCTGTGGGACAAGGCCCCACTGGAAGCGACCTGGAGGGTTCGAAAAACCCTCTGGTTTTGAGGTCTGCTCTGTGATTCCATTTCTCG
>NZ_JOMN01000112.1:0-1245 GCF_002153485.1 Acetobacter sp. DmW_043
AATTTTAAAACCCGAATGCTTGTGGATAACTCTACCCCTCCTGACCGTCCTTTTCTCGAACGCTTCTGTTCGACCTTTCTAAACAAACCTTAGGCCTACTCCATGGAAGACATTCCCTGGAACCAGACAAGTTTTGAGAGACACAAGCTGAAGCATCTAGGTCTGCAAGACGGATTTTTCTTTAACGGGCACAGGGCGGTAAATGACTATCAGACAGTTATCCTCCTTCTGAGCCATGCAGACTTCCCGGAGAACCGCTCCACCCTATCCCTGCTACTAGAACGTACCAGAACAGTATGAAAGCGTCTGTGGACCAAATACACGTCTTTCGAACTCAAGAACACTCTCAAGGCCCGTGGATACCGCTGGAACGACAGTTCCGATGACCGGCCCAAAGCCTAGTTTATCGACAAACCATCTAAAGATGGCTGAAAACAAAATCCGCTTTCTCTTCATCAAAATCTATCAACGGGAGATAAGCACCATAGTGCGATCACTACTCTCAAAGAGACACAGAAACGCCGTCTGAGTTTTCTGACTGGACAGATCCGGCTTCTGGACATCCATCTCCTTCTCTGGACTGCCGAAAACCCAGACAATGATCTGATGTTCAGTGCTGCCAGCCTGTGGGAAGTCACCGGTCAGCATGCCCTGACGGTCGGACAGCTTCCTGATGCACCGAGATCCTTTTAACCGCATCCTCGTGGCTCAGGCGACGGTGGAAAGGCTTTTGCTGTTGTGACCCCTGATCCGCTCGTACAGTCCTATCCCGGGCCGATCACAGCCGTCTGATTACAGCCGTCTGATTACACTGGCTCCGAAATATCATCCCGATGTTTTTCAGAGCGACGACCAGTCCGTTCCGGATGAGCCCGGATCTGACACTGTCACCGGAGCATGCAGCATTTTTCCCACGCGACTTCCAGCTTAAGTTCTGAAAAATCATAACCCGTTTCCTTCATCGTCTTGCCGCTCCGCGCGGAAGCGGTTCAGCCCCCGTCGCCTCCAGCGTGTTTTCAGGTCAGCCGGAGTGGTGTCACTGTCTCCCTGAAGCTGCCCCGCAATGTCCAGAAATGCCCCGAGCATAGTGGCGCGATCATCATCCGTCAGATCAACCAGTCCCGCCTTGCTGACCAGACCTCCCAGTTCAATCAGATGACGGGTTCTCTCCCGTCGTGCCTTTGCCTGATCGCGCATGTCGGTACGTGCCTTTCGTGCCTGATAACGATGGATCAGGGCTGCCTG
>NZ_JOMN01000113.1:0-594 GCF_002153485.1 Acetobacter sp. DmW_043
AATGGAAAATACAGCCAGATGGTGGGTTGCGTAGACGCATCGCCATATCGAGTGCCCTGATAGCGATATCCTTTTTCATCCGGTCACTGGCGGCCCAACCGATAACGCGGCGGCTAAACAGGTCAATGACGACGGCAAGGTAAAGCCAGCCTTCACTGGTCCAGATATAACTGATGTCGCCCGCCCATTTGCGATTGGGGGCATCGGCCATGAAGTCGCGGTCCAGAATATTGTCAGCAAAACCAGGAGAATGCCGACTATCGGTCGTGACTTTGTGCCGACGCGTCCGTGTGGGACGAATATCGTTGGCTTTCATCAGTCGCCCCACACGGCGTTCACCAACAGCAAGCCCTGCTTCCCTGAGTTCCATGGTCATCCGCGGACGACCATAGGTCCGGTTGCTCAGGGCATAATGCTCGCGGATATGAGCCAGAACCTTCAGATCAGGGCACTGGCGCTCGCACAGGAGCCGGGAAACCCATGCGCGTGGTAGCCACGCGTCGAGACCTGCAGAACCAGCGGTCGCGATGATCCCTGATAAACGCAAACCTCACGTCTTTTGGCTCGCGAAGAACTGCGTGGCTTTTTTTAATA
>NZ_JOMN01000114.1:0-287 GCF_002153485.1 Acetobacter sp. DmW_043
CAGAAGAAGGCGCTGTCTGACGCTGTGCGGGATCTGGAGCGGGTCCGGCCTGGCGGGGAAGCGGATATGAGGGCTGCGCTGAAGCATCAGCCGGACATCGGGCCGGTGCTGTATGGTCTGGAAGGTCCGGCGCGGGCGCGCAAACTGGTCGAGGGGCTGGAGCATGAGGAGAGGGTGCGCAGGAGCCCGGATCTGCGGGCTGAGCGGTTTGTGAAGGCGTGGGAGGGTCTGAGCCACGCGCAGCAGGGTGTGGCACTGAAGGATCTGAAGCGGGATACACAGCTTGC
>NZ_JOMN01000010.1:0-75183 GCF_002153485.1 Acetobacter sp. DmW_043
GTAAGCCTGTGAATCACAATCTCTCGCTCAGTTCAATAAATTAACAGGTCCTGAGCCTAGTTTTTTTGGAGAAGATCATCAGGTGATGATCTTCTCGTTATAGGGTTTTTAATATTCAGGTTTCTGCCCGGGTTCTGCTTTGAATGTTGCCGCACCTGGTGTGCCTGAGTAGGTGATAATAAGAACAGTTGGTGTTGAACCACTGACCCCGCGGTGAACATCATCAACTGATTCCGTAAAGCCTTCACCAGCATGAAAAACCTGTTTTTTACCGCTGGCTTTGTCCTCAATCGTCAGCTGCCCCTGTAAAACATATACCGAATTAGGAAAAGGATGCGTGTGCCATGGCAGAGCAGTATTGGCGGGAATGGACATTCTGAGCATTGTCAGCTGAGGTTGCCCGGCAGGGTAAGTTGTATAGGGTTTACCGTTCCAGGATGTGCTGCTTTTGACCAGCACGTCAGCATGCGCTGAGGATGTGGTATGCGGTTTCTGAGCAAGAGCCGGCGTGATCGCCAGGCAAGCCGTGGTAAAAACTGCAAAGGCGAATTTTGACATAATGCTCCTCTTTACTGTCTGTGGCTTTTTATTCCTATGCATCAAAGCACTGATGATATGCCGCATGCCAGTAAAGAGAGCATGATCCGGCCTCTGACGGGGGCCGGACTGAGATGCGTAAGCGGGATCTTCTGCTTTAGCCGACGGTATGAACCCAGCCCTGGGTGTCATGAGTGCGGCCAAACTGCATATCACACAGAGCCTGACGCAGAGAGGCCGTTACTGCACCTGTTTCTTTACTGATGACATGCTCACCTTTTGAGGTTTTCAGTGTGCCAATTGGGGTGACAACAGCGGCAGTGCCACAGGCAAACAGCTCACGCAGACGGCCGGAGGCAATATCAGCATAAAGCTGGTCGATGGCATAAGGCTCTTCACGCACTGTCAGCCCCTGGCTGCGTGCCAGAGTGAGCAGGGAGTCCCGTGTGATACCGTGCAGGATGGTTCCTTTAAGAGGAGGCGTAAGGAGTGATCCATCATCAAGAACAGCAACGATGTTCATGCCGCCCATTTCCTCAATCCATTTACGCTCAGTGGCGTCAAGGAAGAGAACCTGATGGCAGCCATTCTCTTTCGCTTCCTGCTGGGCTGTCAGGCTGGCTGCATAGTTGCCGCCACATTTGGCTTCACCGGTGCCACCGCGTGAGGCCCGCACGGTATTTTCTTCAACCCATACGGTAACCGGGCCGGCGTCTTTAGAGAAATAATCACCGGCAGCGCAGGCAATGACGATGAATTTATATTCTGCCGAAGGCTTAACACCCAGAGCAACCTCTGTTGCGATCATGAACGGACGAATATACAGCGTGCCGACCTCAGGAGCGGGAATCCAGTCAGCATCAATTTTCACCAGCTGTTTCACCGCATCAAGAAACAGCTCTTCAGGCACCTGAGCCATAGCCATACGTTCGGCTGACCGGCGAAAACGGCGGGCATTTGCATCTGGTCTGAACAGTAATGGCTCACCGGTGGGGCTGCGATAGGCTTTCATGCCTTCAAAAATTTCCTGCGCGTAGTGCAGCACAGAGGCAGCAGGGTCGAGCTGTAAAGGCTGGCGAGGCAGAATTTCAGGTGTGTGCCATCCCTTACCCTCAGTGTAGGTCACAACGGCCATATGTTCAGAAAAGACACGGCCAAACCCTGGGGCTTTAAGGAGCTCTTCACGTTCAGCGGCTGAAATACGGTCAGCTTTTGGTGTGATAGTGAAAGCGGTTTTTATAGGCTGGCTCATCGGGTCTGACGTCTCCGCGTTCATAATGGCTGAAATTTCAGCTTCAGCAGGTCATAATTTCTTTCTGATATGATCTATCATATATTGCTTTGACAGAGCCAGAGTGCCTGGTCACGATATTGCCTGCCGTCAGCGGGAAGTGAAAATTTTTATCAGGATTATTTTCTGCCAGCCATGTAATACAGGCGTTGGTTAGTGAGTGAAGATATAATTTTATCTCCGAATTTAAGAGCATGAGAATGATACCAGTTCTGCCAGCACAGACTTATACAACACTTCCTGAACGGTTTTACGTGCATCCGCCTTTGTCTCCGGTTGTCGCGCCGCAGATCGTGCAGCTTAATACCGCTCTTGCCGGTGAGCTGGGGCTGGACTGTCACTGGCTGCGCAGCAGAGAGGGTGTGGCTATGCTCTCAGGCAATGCAATGCCTGAAGGGGTCATACCTGTCGCGCAGGTGTATGCCGGGCACCAGTTCGGGCAGTTTGTACCTAAGCTGGGTGATGGCCGCGCTATGTTGCTGGGTAGTGTGACAGACCAGAACGGGCATGTGAAAGAAATTCAGCTCAAGGGTGTGGGGCGCACAAGGTTTTCACGTAGTGGTGATGGCCGTGCTGCGCTCGGCCCGGTTCTGCGTGAGTACATTGTCAGTGAGGCCATGGCGGCCCTGGGTGTGCCAACAACACGCGCGCTGGCAGCGGTGACAACCGGCCAGCCGGTATATCGTGAAACACCCCTGCCTGGTGCGGTGCTGACACGTGTGGCCTCAGGTTTCATACGTGTGGGGACGTTTCAGTTTTTTGCCGCACAGGAAGATTTTGAAGGACTGCGCCTGCTGACTGATTATGCTCTGACGCATCATTACCCTGAGGCTTCTCATGAGGGCGGGGCTGCCTGTGCGTTGTTGCGTGAGGTTATAGCCAGTCAGTGTCAGCTGCTTGCTCAGTGGATGTTATATGGCTTTGTGCATGGTGTGATGAACACGGATAATATGGCCATATCAGGTGAAACAATTGATTATGGCCCCTGTGCTTTTATGGAGCATTATGACCCGGATACGGTTTTCAGTTTTATCGATAAAAGAGGCCGTTATGCTTATGGCAGACAGCCAGAGATAGGGTTGTGGAACCTGACCCGCCTGGCTGAAGCCCTTCTGCCTGTCATATCTGAAGATCGGAACACGGCTCTTGAGCTTGCCCGTGCAGAGCTGGCCGTGTTTGAGGGGCAGTTTCAGCAAATTTATCTGGCAGGCTTACGTCAGAAACTGGGGCTGCAGACAGCTCAGGAGGGAGATGCAGGCCTGGTACGCAGCCTGTTTGAGGTGATGCAGGCCCAGCGTCTGGATTATACGGCAACGTTCAGAAGCCTGAGTAATGAGGCAGCACTGAGCACCCCGACAGCATATCTGTCTGAGGCATTGCACCCCTGGGCAGCACAGTGGCAGGCCAGACTTGCCGCAGAACCTTTGCCTGGCACGACACAGCGTGCTCAGGCGATGCAGCGTGTTAACCCGCTGTACATTCCGCGCAATCATCTTGTTGAAGAGATGATCACACAGGCCGTTTCGCATAATAACATGACAGCTTTTGAAGAACTGCTGGCTGTGACATCGCGTCCTTTTGAAGAGCAGCCCGGCAAAGAGCGTTATGCCCGCCCGGCAGAGGCGCATGAGCAGGTGCAGAACACATTCTGCGGCACGTAGCTTCAGGTTTCTTCTGCAATACCGCTGATCTGAATAAATGGTCGTCCACTCTGGCCACGTTCGACATGTGCATGAACGCGGTAGACATCACGCAACACCTCCGGGGTCAGCACCTCAGCTGGAAGGCCATCTGCTTTTATGCGACCTTCATGCAGCAGGAGAACACGATCTGCCATGTTCAGGGCGATATTCAGGTCGTGCAGTACAATCAGGGTGATGAGCGGGCGTTCTCTGGTTTCCTGCTGTAAAAGTCGCATAACGGCAAACTGATGGTGCAGGTCGAGGGCACTGAGGGGTTCATCAAGCAGGAGAGACACAGGTCTTCGGCTGAGAGCCTGAGCAAGCCCGATCAGCTGCCTTTGTCCGCCTGAGAGTGTGCTCATATTTTTCAGGGCCAGGTGGCTGACGGAGAGCCTGTCCAGCCATGCCAGAGCATGTTCGGTCTCTGATATTGTGATTTCTTCATGCCGCCTGGGGCCGCAGGCGCGTTGCGCAGCCATCAGGGCTTCAATAACAGGCAGCTGCACAGCGGCTGGTAATGTCTGAGGCAGATATAAACAGCGTTGTGCCCTTTGTGCCAGAGGCAGGTGCGCGAGGTTTTCATCTCCGAGGGTGAGTGTCGCCTGTGATGGTATCAGGCCGGAGAGAGCACGCAGAAAAGTTGATTTTCCGCTGCCATTAGGCCCTGTGAGAGCACAAATCTGTCCTGATACAAATGGTTTGGGGGAGAGGTCGTGCAAAATGCGACGTCGGCCGAAGCCTGCATTCAGGTTTTTAACCGTCAGGGGGCCGACTGGCGACATTAGTTCAGCTCCTCACGGCGAAGCACGATAATCAGGAAAAATGGGATGCCTGCGAGAGATGTTACGATACCTGTCGGCACAATAAGGCCGGGCACCAGTACGCGTGCAATCAGGGCGGAAAGAGAGAGGATAAGCGCTCCCGTTGCCATGCTGCCTGGCAGGTAAAAGCGGTGATCTTCGCCGAGAAGCCGGCGCGCAATATGTGGTGCAACCAGCCCGACAAAACCGATAACCCCGACAAACGAGACGGCCAGAGCTGAAAGCAGGCTGATACGTATGAGTGAAGCCCGGCGAATGCGCGCGACATCTATCCCAAGGCTTGCTGCTCTTTCTTCTCCCATACGTAATGTGGTGAGTTGCCACGCGGCCCTGAATGAAAACAGGCTGACGACCCCTCCGATACCAGCAATTACTCCGACTTTTGCCCATGATGCGCGGGTCAGACTGCCCAGAGTCCAGAATACAAGATCCTGTAAGGCATCTTCACTGGCGATAAACTGCATAAGAGATACGAGAGCCTGAAAGGTAAAAACCAGGGCGATACCTGTCAGCACGACGACGTTGGTACTGGCGACTCTGCTCTGGCTGATTTTATCTAATAACAGTACGGAAAGCAGGGCACAGATGAATGCACTGGCTGTAATGAGCGTACTTTGAGAAACCAGAGCTGTATGCAGACCTGTGACCAGAATAAGGGAAGCGCCAAAGGCCGCCGCCGCTGAAACGCCAAGTGTAAAAGGGCTGGCAAGCGGATTAGCCAGGATAGTCTGCATTTCGGCTCCTGCCAGTCCGAGTGCCGCCCCCACACACAGGGCCATCAGAGTGTAAGGCAGGCGGATCTGCCAGACGATCAGCCGTTGCGTGGCTGGTACTGTGTCAGGGTGCAGCAGGGTGTGTAACAAAGCGGATGGAGAAAGCCCGGAGGGACCGATGGCAAAGTCAGCAAGGCAGGAGAGTATAATAGCTCCCGTCAGGGTCAGCAGGGTAATGCCGCGTTTGCGCAGAGTTTTGCGGTAAGCTTCATGCACAGAGTGTACGTCATAGCTGCGGAGGGGAGGAGGCCGGGAGATCGTCGGGTTACTCCTGCTTATGGACCCGCAGGAAAGGGCGGGATATGAAGAAAGACAGTTTTTCTGTGTAGCACCAGCCTGTTGTAAGAGAAATGGTTTGCATAAAAAACTCTCTCATCTGACGTTCCCCTCTTTGTGTATAAGGCAGGAAAACCGCGTGACATACTCTGATTCAACTGATGAAAACCCTGAGGCTGATTTTGCCGCAGGAGAGACACTCATTTTTGTTGTGAAGCCTGAACAGGCGGGTGAGCGGGTTGACCGGTTTATTGCACTACATTCGGGCGGTTTGTCGCGTTCACGTGTAAAAACTTTGATCGAGGCAGGGCACCTTACGCGTGACGGGCAGAGTGTAACCGAACCTGCCGAGACGGTGAAAGCAGGTCAGAGTTATTCTCTGAGTGTGCCATCGGCTGTGCCGGCTGTGCCGGAGGGCGAGGCGATGGCATTTGATATTTATTATGAAGACAACGACCTGCTTGTGCTTAATAAGCCTGCGGGGCTGGTTGTACATCCTGCCCCGGGCAATGAGACAGGTACTCTGGTGAATGGCCTTGTTGCCCATTGCGGAGACAGCCTGCAGGGAATTGGCGGGCAAAAACGGCCAGGCATAGTTCATCGTCTTGATAAAGATACATCGGGCCTGATGGTTGTGGCCAAAACAGAGAAAGCGCATCTGGCTTTATCAGAGGATTTCGCAGCCCGGCGGATTGACCGGGCCTATCTTGCCTTGTGCTGGGGCTGTCCTGCTCCGGCAGAGGGAGATTTTGAAGGCAATATCGGGCGTGACAAGCGTGATCGTAAACGTATGACCATTACACCACGCAGCGGGAAGTGGGCTTTAACGCACTATAAAACGCTTAAAAACTTTCAGGGGAGTGCGTCACTGGTAACGTGTAAACTCGCAACCGGGCGTACGCACCAGATCAGAGTGCATTTTTCAGCACATGGATACCCGCTGATAGGTGACCCGGTTTATCTGCGGCGCATTCCCGCTGTCGCGAAGGGATTTTCTGCTACGGCACGGGCTGCTGCACTCGACTTCCCGCGGCAGGCATTACATGCGACCCGCCTTGGGTTTACACACCCGCGTACAGGCGAGGCTTTGCTTTTTGAGGCTCCGGCTCCCGATGACATGGTGCAGCTGGCTGAAATGTTAGAAGCCTGACACAGAAAAAGGGGGAGCAGAATATCTGCTCCCCCTTCTTTTTTACCAGCTCTGTTAAGTGCGGGCTTAGTGCTGTGTTTTTTCTGGCAGAGCATAGGCGGTGATATAATCGCCCAGTCTGGTGCCGAAAGAACCATGACCACCATCGGCAGAAACAACAAACTGACGTCCGTTTGTTTCATATGTCATGGGTGTAGACTGACCACCCGCTGGCAGACGGTCCTGCCAGAGCTGCTTACCTGTGGTGACATCATAAGCGCGGATATAATAATCAGCAGTTGAAGTCAGGAAAGCAACGCCACCGGCTGTAATCAGCGGTCCGCCAAGTGAAGGGATCCCCACTTTGAAAGGCAGCGGCAGAGGTGAGCTGTCATAGGTGGTGCCGTTACGGTGCATCCAGATGATCTTGTTTGTTTTCAGATCAATACCGGCAACATAACCCCAGCCTGGCTGTTTGCAGGGAATACCCAGCGGTGACAGGAAGGCATGCAGGTCAACACCATAAGGTGTGCCGTACTGTGGCTGAACACCGCTTTCTGAGCCGGAAGGACCGGCTTTTGGGTCAGGGTGTGCAGGGTTGCCCGGACCACGCGGGATAAGAGTTGAAACGAACGGAATAGCAATCGGGTTAGCAAAAGCTACCTGTCTGACCGGGTCAACAGCCAGACCACCCCATTCGAACATGCCAAGGTTACCAGGGAAGATCAGCGACCCCTGCAGTGATGGCGGAGTAAACGGACCATCATAGCGCAGGCGTTTGAACATGATGCGGCAGACCATCTGGTCGAACATCGTGCCGCCCCACATGTCAGAATCCTTCAGGCGCTCTTTCGGGCGGAAGGTCAGCTGAGAGTAAGGCTGTGTTGGTGTAACATGATCACCCGGTGCAGCACCCTGTGGCACTGGTGTTTCAGGTGCCGGTACGATCAGGTTACCATTGCGGCGGTCAAGCACAAAGATGTTGCCTGTTTTTGCCGGTGCATAGAGGGCCGGGATAACAGTACCGTCTTTCTGACGAATATCGACCAGGCTGGGCTGAGAAGGAATGTCCATATCCCACAAATCGTGGTGAACTGTCTGATAGAACCAGACCTGTTTGCCTGTGTCAGCATCAAGAGCCAGAATGCCAGAGGCATATTTTTCCTGCTGAGGGGTACGGTTGCCGCCCCAGATGTCAGGTGTTGCAACGCCTGTTGGGATGTAGATCTGGTTCAGGCCTGCATCGTAGGAAGCCGTGATCCATGAGTTAGGTGAGTTGGCAACATACTGATGAGTGGCTGATGGCAGCTCGTTCGGGTCAGGGTTACCTGCATCGAACGCCCACAGCAGTTTACCTGTACGCACATCAAATGCACGGGTTACGCCAGATGGTTCGTGTGTTGAATAGTTATCGGTGACAGCGCCGGAGATGATAACTGCTTTTTTGGTAACAACCGGCGGAGATGTCGGTTCATAAAAACCATCTCTCTTCATTGGCATGCCGTCACTCAGGTCGAGTGCGCCATTGTTAGCAAAGCCGTGGCAGAGTTCACCTGTGTCAGCGTTCAGAGCGATCAGGCGGCCGTCATTTGTTGGCAGGAAGATACGTGCCGTGCAGTCATCAGCCGGAGCGGCAGGAGCAGCGGGTGCATCAGTTGCTGCTGCCGTGTTGTCGGCTTCAGCTGCAACAGGAGCGACTGCCGGTGTTTCAGCGTAAGAAACGCCACGACAGGTCATGTGCTGGAAGGAAGGATTATATTTGATTTTAGGGTCAAATTTCCATTTCTGCTTGCCGGTAGCCGGGTCAAGGGCAAACAAAATCTGGTGCGGTGTGCACAGATAAAGTGTGTCCCGGATTTTGATCGGGGTAACTTCGTCTGTAATTTCACCCGGGTCGTTCGCTGTTTTCAGATCATGGGTGCGGAAGGTCCATGCCACCTTCAGATTTTTAACATTTGCAGGTGTGATCTGTGTCAGGGGTGAGAAGCGGTCACCAAACTGCGTGCGGCCATAAGCGGGCCAGTCACCTGCGGCAGCTTCGGCAGTGTCTCCCGGGGTAACAGGTTCACCCTGCTGTGCCACGGAGGGGAGTGAGCCGGCAATATCCTGCGGGTCCTGCGTTATGGCATAGCCGGCAACGCCCAGGGTGCAGAGAATGCTTAGTGCGAGCGGTAAAAGTGCGACTTTGCTGACTGTCAGCTTGCGTGAGACGAAGGGGAGCAGCAGCAGCAGCCCCAGAGGCGGAATGATATCCAGACGGGGAGCCAGTGTCCAGAAGTCAAAGCCAGCTTCGTTTACAGCCCAGCCGAGTGTGGCAAACACAAGAGCAGCGTAAAGCCATAATACCGCGCTTTTGCGCCTGAAAAGCATTACGGTGGAAACAAGCAGGATAACGCCGCTGAACAGATAAAAGGCTGAACCGCCCAGTACTGCCAGGTAAGCGCCTCCGGCTGTAAGGAAAAGGCCTGTTAGTGCAAACAGGAGGATAGTCAGGATCATGGATACTCCTGATTGAAAGAAAGAACGTCGCTACGATCTATCCCATGGCGCAGGATAAAAAAAGGACACAGACGGTACTTTATTTCATTTCTATGGTTAAGTGCAGGTTTGGTTATAGTGTCTGCGCCTGGCAGCACTTAGCTGTCTGATGTGAGCTTATCAGCGGTTTTCGTCTCAAAATCTGAGGCATCATGCCGTTCATGAAGCTGTGTGGCAGGGTCGCCAAAAGTGCGGTTGACCATGCGGCCACGCTGCACCGCCGGGCGCTGAAGTAACTGATCAGCCCAGCGCGTTACGTGGGGGTAGTCATCAACGCTCAGAAAATGGGCGGCATTATAAAGCCAGCCTTCGACCAGCCCGCCATACCACGGAAAAATGGCCATATCGGCAATGCTATACTCATGTCCTGCAACAAAGGGGTGGTCGGCAAGCTGACGGTTAAGCACATCAAGCAGTCGCTTGGTTTCCATAGCGAAGCGGTCAATTGCATATTCAATTTTGACTGGTGCATACGCGTAAAAATGCCCGAAGCCACCACCAACAAAAGGTGCGCTTCCCATCTGCCAGAACAGCCAGTTCAGGCATTCTGTGCGCTGTGAGGGCGACGCAGGTAAAAAGGCACCAAATTTCTCAGCAAGATATAAAAGGATAGAACCTGATTCAAAAACCCGCTGAGGTTCGGCTCCGCTGTGATCAACCAGGGCCGGAATTTTTGAATTGGGGTTAGCTGCAACAAATCCGGAGCTGAACTGGTCACCCTGGCCGATGTTAATCAGCCAGGCGTCGTATTCAGCGCCTGTATGCCCGGCTGCCAGCAGCTCCTCAAGCAGAATGGTGACCTTAACGCCATTAGGTGTACCAAGCGAGTAGAGCTGGAGCGGGTGCTTGCCAACGGGGAGTGCTTTATCGTGGGTTGCACCGGCAACCGGTCGGTTGATGGCTGCATATTTCCCCCCGGTATTTTTATTCCATTTCCAGACGTCCGGGGGGGTGTAGGTGTCGGGCTGTTTCATAAAAAATACCTTTCACGGTGTGTTGTTGCACAGAAAGCGGTGAAGCAGACGGGTATAGCAACACTAACGCAGAAATTGTGTAATCTATTTTAATTCCTTTGTTTGCCAGGAACCGGAATAAGGTTGTGCAGGGCCGGCGGGCTGTTACAGCCAGGCGCTTAACAGTACAGCAGCAGGAATGGCCACAATCATCCCGACTGTTGTCACCAGCATGATACTCGCTGTTTCAGCCTGGCATTTGCCATATTGCTGGGCAAATAAGACAGACGGTGTTGAAGTTGGCATGGCGCTGGCCACAAAGGTTGCCTTTGCCATAGTACTTTTAAGTCCCCATGCTTTAATAAACACGAAGAAGAGCAACGGCTGAAAGATAATGCAGGTTGCAGAGCCGAAAATAACTATTTTTGATGTCAGGTTAACAGGGAAAGAGGACAGGGTGAGGCCGCAGGCAAAGATGGCAACCGCAGCGGCACAAACGGCAAGAGGCTTAAGTGTTGATATCGTGATATCGGGTAATGTTATGCCTGAAACGGAGATGACCGCACCGAGTACAGGTGCCCATACCAGCGGGTTTTTAAGAGTGTCTTTTAATATGGTGCTGATGGAGGCAGCCTGGCCTTCTGCCATGCTGGCTGACTGAAGCATAAAGACAGCGACTGAGACCTGCACAAGGTTTGTAACAAGTGCGGCCAGCCCGACAACACCACTTCCTGTTTGCAGGCCATAAATCGGTACAAGTACGGTCAGGCCATAAATGGGAGCAGCTGTTGAACTGACTGTATAACCGAGCAGAATGGCTTCAGTTTTGCCAAACTTTTTCATTCGTAAAATCAGGTAGCTTGCTAAAAAAAACAGGGAGTAACCCAGAACCATAATGACGATAACGGGGCCCTGCTGAAGTAACAGAGACTTGTTAAATTGTGCCATGCCAAGAAACAAAGCCACAGGTAACGCATAACGCAGGGCAAGGCGACTGAAGCCTTTTGTCTGGTGTGCGTCAAAATCTTTGTTCCTGCCGGCACAGTAACCAAGTGCGATAATAAAAATAACCGGAGCAATCGCACTAATCATGATGCTGGCGTTCATGATAGTCCCTTTCTGTGATGGTTCACGTTTGTCAGGGTTACATGACACAGGATAAAGGGGAAAATTATGGCAGAAATGACAGTGCAGGTATGTTATTGCACCTGGGGTGTTACGTATTCAGACCCGTAACTTCCTTTTGAAATGCAGTGGCTCAATGGTCACTTCTGACTATAAGGTTGCTTCGCGCCTAACAAAATGTCCCGGCGTTTTCCGTTACGGGCACCTGTAGCTATACCAACGTCATGCCAACGCTCTTTAGGCACAATAAAGCGGACGTAATAAACGCTTCCCCGCCTGGTCATGTTCTGCATGTCATGCTCACCCTTGGCATTCTGCTTGGGTATGACGCTAGGCCTATGACGCACGACTACAGCCCTATGACGCTTGGCTCTGGTAACGCATTGATTTTCAAAGGAAATATCAAGCTGGGGCGAATGACGGGGCTCGAACCCGCGACAACCGGTACCACAAACCGGCGCTCTACCAGCTGAGCTACATCCGCCACACAGCTTGATGCCGTCATTTAGAGAAGGTACGGGCGTCCGTCAATCCATAACTGACATAATCCTGAAGAAAATTTTTCAACGTTGTTTCTGCCAGGTTTCTATACGGCTCAGTGCATCACGCAAAACCTGCTCCTGCTTGCAAAATGCAAAGCGGAGAAGGTGCGCAGGCGGTGTGCCGTTAAGCTGACTGTAAAAAGCTGAGGCTGGTATGGTTGCAACCCCGGCTTCAATGGTCAGAGTTTTTGCAAATGTCATGTCATCTTCACCACGAGCCAGAGGTGAAATATCAGCGATAACAAAATAACTGCCATGGCAGGGGAGCACATCAAGGCCGAGTTTGCGCAGCCCGTCCGAAAGGAGGTCGCGTTTGCCCGCAAAGTCCGCAGCTATTTGTGTAAAATAATCTGTGTCTTTGCGCAGCCCGGCAGCGACAGCCCGCTGAAGGTTGGGAGCCGTTGCAAAGACAAGATTCTGATGCGCTTTGGCAATGACGGATGCCACCGGAGCCGGAGCTGTGACATATCCGACTTTCCAGCCGGTCATTGAAAAACTTTTGCCTGCACTGCCAATGCGAATGCACCGCTCGCGCATGCCGGGTAACGTCATAAGCGAGATATGCTTTGCGCCAAAAGTCAGGTGTTCATACACCTCGTCACATAACGCATAAGCATCGTGCTCTCTGAGCAGGCCGGCAATGAAAGACAGCTCATCGTGAGTGAAGACTTTGCCGGTGGGATTCATAGGCGTGTTGAGCAGGATGGCTTTGGTTCGGGCAGAGAAAGCATCGGCCAGAGCCTGACGAGGAAGGGTCCAGTCCGGATGTTCGAGTCGTACCAGGCGTGGAACCCCGCCAAGCTGAAGCACGACAGGCAGGTAGGTGTCATAGAGGGGTTCTATCAGAACGACCTCATCGCCTGGCTCAATCAGGGCCATAAGAGAGGCAGCAAGTGCCTCGGTTGCTCCTGATGTCACCACTACTTCTGTGTCAGGGTTAATGTTAAGTCCCTGAAAACGCCTGTTCGATTCGGCAACGGCCTGGCGCAGTTCCGGCAGGCCGGTCAGTGGTGCGTACTGGTTTTGACCGTCGAGCAGAGCGTTCACAGCTGTCTGCACAATGTCCTGCGGGCCTTCAGTGTCAGGAAAACCCTGACCTAAGTTGATGGCATTGTGCTCACGTGCAAGCGCAGACATCACTGTGAAAATCGTTGTGGGTAGTGCTTCAAGCTGCTGGTTGAGGGGTTTTGTCATGTGCAGATTCGCTTTCTTTTCGAAAAACAGAAATCATAAAAATGATTTAATATCATTGTATTAATAAGGGTATTGGTGCTTTATCGATATTATTGCTTCTAAGCCCGATTGCTCCTGCGGCCAACCCGTGCCAGTTTGTCACTGCTCGGCCCCGGGTTACTGTTGCCTGAGGACAGGGTTGCATAAAAGATGGACCCTGACAGAGAGCGCCGTGATATAGTGACGATGTGATATGAAAAAGATCGAAGCCATCATAAAGCCTTTTAAGCTCGACGAAGTGAAGGAGGCTCTTCACGAACTCGGGTTGCAGGGCATTACCGTGATCGAAGCTAAAGGTTTTGGCCGGCAGAAAGGCCACACCGAGCTTTATCGTGGCGCCGAATATATTGTTGATTTTCTCCCCAAGATAAAAATTGAGATCGTCTGCCCCGCCAGTCTGGCAGAACGGGCGATTGAAGCCATATCTGCTGCGGCTCGTACGGGGCGGATCGGTGACGGTAAGATCTTTGTGATGCCGGTTGATGATGTGGTACGGATTCGTACGGGAGAAAGAGGAGAAGACGCTATCTGATGTCAGGAAAAAGCAGAGAGCGCTGACCCTGACAGCAACGTTTCAGGACGTGTATTTGATAGTTTTCAGTCATGCCGGTATCTCCGGTTTGCAACAGATGGTTTAAAGTGAGGAAAGAATGGTTAAAAAGACAGCATCTTCCGGCGATGCAAAAGCCGCAGCAGTTAAGCGGGTTTTTGATCTTATTAAAGAGCATTCTGTAGAGCTGGTTGATCTGCGCTTCACAGATCCGCGCGGTAAATGGCACCACACAACACAGTATGTGACCACAATTGAAGATGAAACCTTTGTTGAAGGCTTCATGTTCGATGGCTCCTCTATCGCTGGCTGGAAAGCGATTAACGAGAGCGACATGGTTCTGCTGCCAGACCCTGAAACAGCTGTAATGGACCCGTTCTCAGCCCGTCCTCAGCTGATTCTGTTCTGCGATATTATCGAGCCATCAACCGGGCAGCCTTACAACCGTGACCCACGTTCAACAGCAAAGCTGGCTGAACAGTATCTGAAGGCTTCTGGCCTGGGTGATACCGCATTCTTCGGTCCTGAAGCAGAATTTTTCATTTTCGACAACGTGCTGTTTGGCACAGGCCCGAACTATGGTAAATTCCAGCTCGACAGCATTGAAGGTCCTGGCGCTTCTCTGAAAGAATATCCTGAAGGCAACATGGGTCATCGCCCTGGCCAGAAGGGTGGTTACTTCCCGGTTGCACCAGTTGACAGCGAAGCTGACCTGCGCGCTGAAATGCTCGCCACTATGGGTGAGATGGGTCTGCCGATTGAAAAGCATCACCACGAGGTTGCACAGTCGCAGCATGAGCTGGGCACGAAGTTCGACACGCTGGTGCGTTCTGCTGACTTCATGCAGATCTATAAATACTGTATCCACAATGTTGCTCAGTCTTATGGCAAAACAGCAACCTTCATGCCAAAGCCAATTTATGGCGATAATGGCTCAGGTATGCATGTTCACCAGTCTATCTGGAAAGACGGCAAGCCAACATTTGCTGGCAACGGTTATGCAGACCTTTCTGACACAGCCCTGTATTACATCGGCGGTATCATTAAGCATGCAAAAGCACTCAATGCTTTTACCAACCCGTCAACTAACTCTTACAAGCGTCTGATCCCAGGGTTTGAAGCTCCTGTGCTGCTGGCTTACTCAGCCCGCAACCGTTCAGCATCCTGCCGTATCCCATACGCAACCAACCCTAAAGCTAAGCGGGTTGAAGTGCGTTTCCCTGATCCGACAGCAAACCCATACCTCGCATTCTCTGCCATGCTGATGGCTGGTCTTGATGGTATCAAGAACAAAATTCACCCTGGTGATGCGATGGACAAAGATCTGTATGATCTGCCACCAGAAGAACTGAAGCAGATTCCAACAGTTGCAGGCTCTCTGCGTGAAGCTCTTGAAGCTCTGCAGGCTGATCATGAGTTCCTGCTGGCTGGTGGCGTGTTCACCAAAGACCAGATCGAAAGCTATATCAACATCAAGTGGGAAGATGTGTATCGCTTTGAACACACACCTCACCCTGTTGAGTTCGAAATGTACTACTCAGTCTGATTTTTATCAGAGTGATGAACTAAAAGGCGCGCCCTCTGTTTCAGGGGGCGCGTTTTTTATTGATGGCCTTATGGTGCGGCGGTCTGAAATCTGAAAACAGTTGTCTGATCATATTCCTGTCCGGGTAGCAGCGTCGTTGTCGGAAAGCTCGGATGATTAGGTGAATCAGGGTAGTGCTGCGTTTCGAGTGCGACACCATCTGTCTGACGATATGCCCGTCCCGAAGGCCCGGCATAGGCACCATTGAGTGAGTTGCCGGTGTAAACCTGCATAGCGGGTTGTGTGGTCAGCACGGTCAGAGAACGGCCTGACTGTGGGTCACTGAGTATTGCGGCCTCGCGGAGTGTTTTGCCGTCATAGCCGTCGATAATCCAGTTATGATCATAGCCGCGCGCCTGTAGCATCTGCTGGTCGTTGCTGCGCAAAAAATCTCCGATGGCGTGCATTGCTCTGAAGTCAAAGGGTGTTTGCGCAACCGGACTGATTTGCCCGGTCGGAATACCGTTTGCATCAGTCGGGGTAAAAAGGCTGGCGTTAATTTTTAACCGGTGGTTTGCGACCGAGCCTGACCCTTCTCCAGCAAGATTAAAATAGCTGTGATTTGTCAGGTTAATAACTGTCGGTTTGTCAGTTGTGGCATGATAGTGAATGTGCAGCTGGTTATCATCATCCAGAATATACCGGACTTTGACCTGTAACTTGCCGGGAAAACCTTCTTCACCGTCAGCACTGGTCAGGGTGAGTTCTGCTCCTGTTGTCTGTTTCAGACCAGAGAGTGGCTGCACATGCCAGAGCTTTTTATTAAAACCCGTATTGCCGCCGTGGAGTGTATTGGGCGGAAGGTTTATCGGCGTGTGATAGGTTTTACCTTCAAGCACAAACGTGCCCCGGGCAATACGGTTAGCATAGCGCCCTATCAGGGCACCAAAACATATATTGGCTTCGGCATCTTTTTTGCTGTACCCCTCAAGGTCTGAAAAGCCGAGAACCACGTTATCTATTCTGCCGTTTTTGTCTGGTACTTTTATGGCGGTGATAATCCCCCCGTAAGAGATGAACTGTACTTCCATCCCGTTTTTGTTGTGCAGGGTATAAAGTTCAACAGTTTCACCTGATGGCAGAGCACCATAAGATTCTTTTTTTAGTGTTTGGGTCATGGCAGGCAGGGGAGATAAGAGACTGATCATTACAGACCCCGATATGAGAAGTTTCGTTGCTGTATAGTGCAGAATATTTTCTGATTTATCAGAAAATATGAAGCGGGGAATAAATGAAAAATATATAAAAATACTTAAAAAATTTTTCGTCTTATTTGAGAAAGACTGATTATTTAACGGTAGGGAATATACCAGATCTCCCTTCGGATGCGCTGATACTTTCTGAGAGAGTTTTCTTGACACGTCCATGATTCAGAGTCATCCTTTTCAGCCATCCCGGTGTGTTGTTAAAGAAGCCGGAAGATGGACGCCTGATCCCCTCAGACCGCCCATACGGGGGTGAAGGGGAGAGAGACGTAAATAATGTCTACTTTTGACTGAGGCTTGCCTCTTTTAGCGTTATGCTACCGGGAGAAAAAATACACCTGGTAGTAGAAACAGGGAGTTTTCAGGTCAGGGGAGTACTGGTTCGATGGTGTCTTCTGTTGTTAATGTTGGTCCTGAAAATAACTTATCAAGGTATTTTCAGGAAATTCGTAAATATCCTATCCTCTCCCCCGAAGAGGAACTTCGCCTGTCCTATCTCTGGAAAGATAAAGGGGACGTGAAGGCTGCACATAAACTCGTCACATCACATCTGCGGCTTGTTGCAAAAATTGCCATGGGCTACCGCGGGTATGGTCTGCCGATGAATGAGCTTATCAGTGAAGGCAATGTCGGTATGATGCAGGCCGTTAAACGGTTTGATCCCGACAAAGGCTTCCGTCTTGCAACTTATGCTATGTGGTGGATCAGAGCCGCTATTCAGGAATATATTCTGCACAGCTGGTCTCTGGTTAAAATGGGTACGACTGCGGCACAGAAAAAACTGTTCTTTAATCTCCGTCGCCTTAAAGGGCAGATGCAGGCAATTGAAGACGGTGATCTGCAGCCTGAGCAGGTTGATAAAATTGCTGCAACGCTTGGTGTGTCCGAGCAGGATGTTGTGAGCATGAACCGCCGTATGTCTGCACCTGACCACAGCCTGAATGCGCCAATGCGTGCGGATGAGGCCGGGGAGTGGCAGGACCGTCTGGTTGATGAGCAACATAACCAGGAAGAAGTTTACGCAGAGAATGAGGAGCTTTCAGGCCGAAAAGCTTTGCTGGCAACTGCTCTGGCTACGCTGAATGAGCGTGAACGGCATATTTTCAGCGAACGTCGCCTGAAAGATGAGCCGACAACGCTTGAAAATCTTGCCCTTGAATATTCGATTTCGCGTGAGCGTGTAAGGCAGATCGAGGTACGTGCTTTTGAAAAAGTACAGCTTGCAATGAAGAAAGAAGTTGAGGCCCGCCGTGAGCAGGAACAACAGCAGTAAGTAAAAGCAGGTTTTCTTCAAACGCCAGGATAAGGGAGGTTCAGCCTCCCTTTTTTGTTTGAGCTCAGGCTTCAGGCTAAAGCAACATCCTGAATAAAGAACGTGGCGTCCGTACGGTCGCGCCATGTTTCTGAGCGCAGATATCCGGCGATGTGCAGCAAAGGGCGGGTTGAATCTTCAAGGATTTCTGTCAGAGGGCTTTTATCAGCACGGAAGATAAGGGCTTTAAGCCGTCCCCCCTCTGTGCCACGCAAAAACAGGCGCAATGTGTTTTTATCCGCGCCGATACGATCTGATTTAGTAATATGTACGCCTGATAATGCAATCAGAGGCTCGGCATTGCCCGTGCCAAACGGAGCAAGCAGGGTCATTTGTTCGGCCAGCTCAACAGTTGCTCCGGCCGGAGAGAGCGTGATGTCCACTTCAAGGTCAACCGTTTCGGGCAGTGCTGCCGCTGTTGCGAGACGCTCTTCTAAAAAGGTATGAACCTGCGCCATATTCGCTTCAGGGAAAGAGAAGCCGGCTGCCATAGCGTGTCCGCCACCTGTTGTAAGCAAACCGCTCTGGCGGGCCGCTATGATGGCTGTGCCGAGGTCAATGCCAGGCACAGAACGACCTGAACCTTTAACAGCGCCATCATCCTGTACGGTACCAACCAGAACAGGGCGGTTAAACTGTTCTTTAATGCGCCCTGCGACAATGCCTGCCACGCCCGGGTGCCATGCTTTACTGGCAAGCAGAATAACGGAGTGACCTGCTTCACGCTGTTCAGTGGCCAGCTGCAGGGCATGGTCAAGAATATCTGCTTCAATGGTCTGACGGTTGCGGTTTACACCGTCCAGCCGTTCGGCCATGACACGTGCTTCGTGCGGGTCTTCACAGCGCAGCAGTTTTAAGCCAAGCGTGGCTTCAGCAATGCGCCCCCCTGCGTTAATACGTGGCCCCAGAGCAAACCCGCATGAAAACGCATCCGGCGCGCGGGTAACCCCGGCAACATCAAGTAAGGTAGCCAGACCAGTGCGTTGCCGGCGCGCCATAACTTTAAGGCCCTGTGCGACAAAAGCCCGGTTCAGGTCACGCAGGGGCATGACGTCGCATATGGTGGCCAGAGCCACCAGGTCAAGCTGGCGCATAAGGTCTGGCTCAGGGTGAGTTTTGAACCAGTCCGCTTCACGGAGTTTCTTCTGTGTCGCGATGAGAGAGAGGAAAGCGAGTGCTGCGGCGCAAATATGCTTCAGGCCAGAGGCACAGTCAGGACGGTTGGGGTTAACTGTTGCCAGAATGTCGGGCAGGGCATCCTCAGACTTATGATGGTCGAGAACAATAATATCAGCCCTGTCAGTAATCTGATTGAGAATATCAGCCGCTGCTGTGCCGCAGTCAGCGCAGATGATAAGCGTCGCACCCTGTTCAGCCAGTTTTTCAAGGGCTGGCACGTTAGGACCATAGCCTTCGGTCATCCTGTCCGGGATATGGGTATGAACGGTGCAGCCCAGCTCTTCAAAAAAAGAGGCCAGAATAGCTGAAGAGCACGCACCATCTACGTCATAGTCACCAAATACGCCGATGGTTTCATGCTGCATGGCTGCCCTCGCCATGCGGGCTGCAGCGGGCTCCATATCCTGTAGCTTATTCAGGTCTGGCAGAGCCGTTTTAAGGCGGGGGGTAAGGAATACACTCAGTGTTTCAGGTGTAAGCCCGCGTAAAGCAAGGAGACGCCCTATAATTTCGGGCAGGCCTGCCTGCCTGGCAATGCTGGCCCCCATACGTATGACATCAGGGTTATCTGCTCCCTGCCTGTAAAGCCATCTGCGTCCGGAGACGCTGCTTTCAACCCCCAGAACAGTATGATGCGTTGAGGGTGTCTGGTCTTTGGTCAGGCAGGGAGAGGTCATAACGTGTTAAGTATACTCTTTATAAAGAGGTGGGTTATTTAGGAAGCCAGGTTTTTGTATTGAAGTTGTGATGACCTTCAATAAACCGGATTGTACCCGATTTTGAGCGCATAACGAGCGAATGCGTTACAGCATGTGTTGTGTAGTGGCGAATGCCGCGCAGCAATGTGCCGGAAGTAACCCCGGTTGCTGAAAACAGAACCGACCCGGCTGCCATGTCATGCAGGTCAAGTTTACGGTCAGGGTTTTTACCCGGGTTCATTGTTCTGGCACGTTCGCGCTGTGCATCATCTTCAAATAAAAGACGGGCCTGCATCTGTCCGTTAGCACAGCGCAGGGCTGCCGCGGCCAGTACGCCTTCAGGGGCTCCGCCTGAGCCGGCATAGATATCAACCTGGCTTGTGTCCATACAGGTTGCAATAACTGCCGCAACATCACCATCGCTTAACAGGCGCACGCGTGCACCGGCCTCGCGGGTTTTTGCAATCAGCTCTTCGTGGCGTTCACGGTCAAGCGTGCACAGAACGATTTCTTCAATAGGTTTATTTTTAGCTTTTGCCAGGTTGCGCAGGTTGGCCGCGATAGAGGAATCGAGGTCAACCACGCCTTCAGGCAGGTTTGAACCAACAGCAATTTTGTCCATATAGACATCAGGTGCGTGCAGGAAATTACCTTTTTCGGCCAGTGCCACAACCGTAATGGCATTGGGCATATCTTTGGCGCACAGGTTCGTACCCTCAAGCGGGTCAACGGCTATATCCATTGCCGGGCCACCTGAGCCGACTTTTTCACCAATGTAGAGCATTGGTGCTTCGTCCATTTCGCCTTCACCAATGACAACGGTGCCATCAATGGCTACCGTGTCAAAAGCGGTGCGCATACCCTCAACGGCAGCATCATCAGCTTCATTTTTTTTGCCGCGACCCGTCCAGTGAGACGAGGCAAGAGCTGCGGCTTCGGTAACGCGCACCAGTTCGAGTGCCAGGTTGCGGTCAGAAACAACAAACCTCTTAGCGTCCTGTGAGTCGGGCATAAAAATTCCTTCCTGATTATACAGAGGGTATCAGAGTTTAAGCCACTTAGTCAGTTTCGATACGAATGACGACAGGAGAGGCTGTCACAACGCTGAGAGCTTTGATGCGTGTAACAGCGTCCTGCATAGCGGCTTCAGATGTCTGATGAGTGACCAGAATCAAAGGCACATGAGGTGTTGTTTCGTTTCTGGCTGGGGTGGGTTGCAGCATACTGCGAAGTGAAACCCCACAGTCGCGTAGTACGGCGGAAACATCGGCAATAACGCCGGGGCGGTCTTCCACCAGCAGGCGCAGGTAGAACGCCCCTTTACCGGCTGAAAGTGGCAGTGCCTGAAGGGCAGGCTTGTCAGAATGTTCGACACCCCAGACAGAGACTGTCTTGCCGCGTGCGATATCAATCAGATCGGCGGTGACAGCGCTGGCTGTCGGGCCGGCACCGGCGCCGCGTCCTTCAATCATCAGGCGGCCGGCAAAGGCACTTTCTGTCACGACAGCGTTAAAAACACCGTCAACCTGAGCGATGGGAGCATCTTCCCTGACAAGACATGGTGTTACGCGGGCTTCAAGCCCGTCTTCACGCAGGCTGGCCAGCCCCAGCAGCTTGATGCGGTAGCCCAGTTTGCGTGCGAAATCGAGATCAGCTGAGCCAATCTGGCGAATGCCCTCAACGTGAAGGCTGTCAAAAACAACAGGCTGACCAAAGGCGAGACCTGCCAGAATAGCCAGCTTATGGGCAGCATCCCAGCCATCAACGTCTGTTGACGGGTCAGCCTCAGCGTAGCCCAGTTTTTGCGCATCAGCCAGAACGGTTGCAAAATCCTGTCCGGTTTCACGCATGACGGTCAGAATGTAGTTACAGGTGCCATTAAGGATACCGCCAATGCGTTCAAGGCGGTCAGCAGCAAGCCCCTCTCTGACAGTTTTAATGGCAGGGATACCACCCGCAACAGCAGCTTCGAAAAGCAGAGGTGCGGCATTGTCAGCGCTCAGTTTTGCCAGTGCCGGCCCATGTAGTGCGAGAAGAGCTTTATTGGCGGTAACAACAGGTTTGCCAGCTTTCAGCGCGGCTTCAACCAGTGTTCTGGCGGTGCCTTCAGCACCACCAATAAGCTCAACAATAACATCAACTTCAGCATCATTTACGAGGTCAGCTGCGTTATCATACCAGCGCAGGGTATCAAGACATATGCCGCGGTCCTGTTTGCGGTTGCGCGCACTGACAGCCACAACTTTTAAAGCCCGGCCGGCACGTGCACTGATCAGATCCGCATTAGCTTCAATCAGTTTAATGACGCCTGCGCCGACTGTACCCAGCCCTGCAATACCAAGACGAAGAGGAGAAGAAGAAGAAGATAAAGCACTCACGACCTGGCGGGCTCCGGCTTGCTGGTGGAGGGAGAAGAAGCGGGTTGTTTTACACCATGTGCAGCAAGAAAGCCACGAATGGCCCGTGTTGCCTGGCGCAGGCGATGGGTGTTTTCGACCAGGCCAATTCTGACAAAGCCTTCACCATATTCACCAAAACCCAGGCCTGGCGCTACGGCAACGCCTGCTTCTTCAAGCAGAAGTTTAGAGAAGGCAACGCTTCCAAGATCACGGAATTTTTCGGGAATAGGCGCCCACGCGAACATTGATCCTTCCGGAGAGGGGACATCCCAGCCGGCAGCATGCAGGCCGCGAATCAGAACGTCGCGGCGTTCTTTATAAAGCGCACGAATTTCACTTACGCAGTCCTGCGGGCCGTTAAGAGCCGCGACAGCAGCAACCTGAATGGGGGTGAAGGCACCATAATCCAGGTAGGATTTGATGCGGGTCAGGGCCGCGACCAGGCGTTCATTCCCTGCAGCAAAGCCCATACGCCAGCCAGCCATAGAGTAGGTTTTGGAGAGCGAGGTAAATTCAACGGCGATATCTTTGGCGCCTGGTACAGCCAGAATCGAAGGAGGGACCAGATTGCCAAAATAGATCTCTGCGTAGGCCAGGTCAGAGAGAATATAAATCTCATGTTTTCTGGCAAACGCTACGAGTTCTTTATAAAAATCGAGGTCAGCCAGGTAAGCCGTCGGGTTTGACGGGAAATTTACAATCAGAGCTGTTGGTTTAGGCACAGAATGTCGCACGGCACGGTCAAGTGCGCTGAGCATGTTGTCGTCAGGTGTTGCCGGAATAGAGCGTACTGAGGCCCCTGCAATCATAAAGCCAAACTGATGAATGGGATATGACGGGTTCGGCACCAGAATAGTGTCACCAGGGCTGGTGATGGCTGACGCCAGATTAGCCAGCCCTTCTTTCGAACCCAGAGTTGCAATCACTTCGCGTTCAGGGTCGAGTTTGACATTAAAACGGCGTTCATAATAGCCGGCCAGTGCGCGGCGCAGGCCAGGAATGCCTTTACTGACCGAATAACGGTGCGAGCGGGCATCCTGCACTGTTTCGATCAGTTTTTTAACAATGTGAGGTGGGGTGGGGCTGTCAGGGTTACCCATGCCCAGATCGATAATATCTTCACCTCTGGCCCTGGCCGCCGCCTTCGCCTGGTTAACTGAGGCAAAAACATACGGGGGCAGGCGGCGGATACGATGGAATTCTTCGGTCATGGACGGCAAATATCCGAGGTGAGGATGCGGGCAGAGCCCGCCTGGTTACGAGACAGGTCATAGTAGTGGCAGAAACGGATGAGGCAACTCCCCTTAAGGGCTTCTTATATTACTTTTTACTATAGATTTGTTATGGCGAGACTGTGTTCATGGTGTGGTTGATACATGAGTACCGCTGCCAAAAGACTCAGCGCGAATATGAATAGCATTAGCAGGTACGTGCAAAGCTATAAGCTGGCTGGCTACACGCTGGGCCCGAAGCAGCCCGAGCTGGACAGCATCGGCCTGGTCACTGGCACTCAGCGAGATGGAGCTGCCGGATGCCCGGACATAGAACGGTCCCTGAGGGGTTTTGCCAACAAGCTTGATCAGCGCAGAGTCCTGCCCGGCAGAAAGCTGGTCAGAGCCTGGCATAAAGTGCAGGGCTGTGCCTGTCGGGTCAGCCAGATCATAGTCCGGGGTTTTTTCGTCCGGTATCAGCGCATCTGAGGGAACATTAATCCCTGCTACAGAGGGTACCGCCGGAGGCGCTTCCGCAATCTGTGGCAGGTCGCTGTCAGCCACGGGCAGCGCCTGCGCCTTGCCTGTGACTTCAGGCATGGCAAGTTCTGCTTCCTGCTGTGGTGCCGCAGGGGCTTTGCTCTGGGGAGCTGATGTTTTTTTTGCCTCAGTTTGCGGTGGCGCGGTTGCGGCATCCATCACGGCACCATTTTGCCCTTCAGCCAGTGCCGGAGCTGCAGAGTTTTTAGAGGATGTCAGTCTGGCTGATGGAGGAGGAGGGATGTCAGGTGTCAGTGTGCCATTGGCGGCTTCGGTGCGGTGTGTCAGGTTTTTGTCACGAATAAGCTGTTCGGTCAGCAGAGCACGCGCTTCAGGTGATGGCATAGGCGGGACAGTTGTCGGGACGAGACCAACATTTGGATAGGGCTCATTGGCTCCTGGCGGCGGTGGTCTTTGTGTTGCGATAATTCCCCCTCGCATTTTTTGTGTCCAGTCAAGGCTGTTATCCACAAAGTCCTTATGGTTGTTGCTGCACCCGTTCAGCAGCAGGCCACCCGCCGCGAAAAACAGCTGCACCGGCAGTCTCGTTGCCTTGCAGGGTAAACAGGTCAGAACACTCTGTTTCAGATTTCTGAACTGCCGGGAACATACATTAGGCATGTGGGTGCAGATACTCCGTTGTAAACACTGTCTGTGGCTATCCTAGCTGCTTCTCAGCCTGGTGGCGAGATCATCTGTGCAGGGAGTTTTCTTTTACGTTATTGCTGTCCTGTTACTTTTGCCACTTGGCACAGGCGCAGAGCAGGGGCAGGATGTAGCCATGACACATGATACAAATGATGCGGAGACAGGTATGACGGGTATTTTCTCCCGCGACATGATCAGACTTGATGATGAGGAGCCCGATGCTCCTGATACCCCTGAAACACCAGGCGGGTCTGAGAAAGAAACGCAGAAACCTCAGGCCGCAGAGCTTGAGGAAAAGTTATTTAAGCAGAGAAAAGTGCTTATTTTTGGCGGTATTAACGACAAAATAGCACGTGACGTAACTGGCAGATTGCTTGCGCTTGCAGGTGAGTCTGACAAGCCGATTGATGTTTATGTGAACTCTCCCGGAGGGCATGTAGAGAGCGGTGATACGATTCACGATATGATTCGTTTTGTCGATTCGGTGGCGCCGGTGAACATGATTGGCACAGGCTGGGTTGCTTCGGCTGGTGCCCTTATTTTTGCGGCCGGGCACAAAGACCGTCGTTTCTGTTTACCTAATACGCGCTTCCTGTTGCATCAGCCAATGGGCGGTGTAAGAGGCCCCGCAACTGATATTGATATCGAGGCACGCGAAATTATTAAAATGCGCGAGCGTCTTAACAGGTTGTTTGCGCGTGAAACCGGTCATTCTTACGAAAAAATTTCGAAAGATACAGACCGTAATTACTGGATGTCTGCACAGGAAGCGATTGATTATGGTCTGGTGACCAGAATTATTTCGAAATTGTCTGATATTCATTAAGTTCTGGCTTCGGTATGGCTTTTCTGATTCTCAGAATCAGAAAAGCCAGTAATTTACTACTCCCGGGCAGTTTTCTGGCTTTGCGGCGTTTTGCTCTGTGTTTTGTCAGAAAAGCCCTTAGCGAACGGGCGTTATATGATGAACTCTCTTTCTGATATTTATACAAAATTACCTGACAGAATTGATGATCTGCCAGTTCCTCCTGATTCAGCCGCTGTTGTCAAAGCAGATTATCAGGCCCGGCACTGGGTGAGCGCACATCGCGGACCTCTGGTTCCAGGTTCTGCTGAACACAAGCAGGCTATGGCGCAGATGTTTCGTGATACGTTTAATCCCTATAAGCCATCAGTTATTGACTGGCCGAAGCTTGACCCTGAAACACTCAGGCGTGTGACCTCTCTGCCTATCTGGGATATTGCTGTGCAGACTGAGGGGAAAGCACGGCTGCGTATGGCAGCTTATGCCAGTCTGGTTGATGATCCGGATATCAGAGATGCGATTTCGCGTAATGCCTGGGAAGAGAATCGTCATAAAGAAGTTCTGAGCAAACTTGTTGCGGCCTATAATATTCCTATGGCTCCGGAGCCGCCGTATATCGAGCCCAAAGATGCTGAGTGGGCATATATGGTCACAGGCTTCTCTGAGTGTGTGGACAGTTTTTTTGCTTTTGGGTTATTTGAACTGGCAAAGCGTTCAGCTTTTTTCCCACCGGAGCTGATTGAGACGTTTGAGCCGGTTATGCAGGAAGAATGCAGGCACATTTTATTATTTGCCAACTGGCTGGCCTGGTATCGTGCTGTTTTACCGTGGTACCGTCGCCCTTATTTCGAGCTTAAGGTTGTTGCGGTCTGGCTTTTCCTTATTTATGAGCGGTTAAGTCTGGTTAAAACGGTTGATGACAAGGGTGAAGTACACACACAGGATAATAATTTTACAGTTACCGGTACAAAAGAGATTTCCAGTATTGATCTGAATTTGCCTGATTTTATGGCGTTATGTATCGAGGAAGATGACCGTCGTTTTTCCGGTTATGACCCGCGTCTGCTACGCCCTAAAGCAGCACCACGACTGGCAAAAGCGATTTGTACGGCAGGCCGTACATGGCAGTTTGTTCGTGGTATTGTAAGTGCTGCGCGTCATAAAGACCGGCCATAAAGTCTGTATGTCATGGCACTGCTGTTTTGCAGTGCCATGACGTTGCTCTCCGGCTGGAAAAGAGAGCTAATCCTCAGAAACCGGGCGATGTCCCACATGCAGCGTTAAAGTGACAGGTTTGTTCCTGCGGGTAACTGAAATCTGCACGTCCGTATTAGGCTGAGCTGCCGCAATGGCACGAATCAGGATGCGCGCTGAGCTGATACTGTCTTTGTTGATTTTTGTTATAATGTCACCGCGCAGCATGCCGCTTTTGGCAGCAGGCCCGTTTCTGTCGACCTCTACAACCTTTGCGCCATCACGTGAGGGAGTATCTTCAAGGGTCGCCCCCATCCATCCCCGGTCAATGTGACCATAGCGGCGCAGTGCCTCGACAACAGGGATGACTATTTCTGACGGAATGGAAAAGCCAATCCCTACCGACCCGCCTGTAGGTGACACAATGGCCGTATTAAGTGCAATGACCTGACCGGCCAGGTTGAATGTGGGACCACCTGAATTGCCAGGATTAATCGGGGCATCAAGCTGTAAAAAATCATCAAACGGGCCGGTGCCTATATCGCGCCCGCGTGCGGAAACAATGCCTGCTGTGACGGATGACCCCAGACCAAAAGGATTACCTGCAGCGAGAATCCAGTCTCCTACCTGTACCTGACGGCTATCGCCCCATTCCAGGTAAGGGAGGGTATGCTGTGTTTCAATTTTTATCACAGCGATATCTGTCAGTTTATCAATGCCGACGAGGCGTGCGGTATATTCATTACCGTTAAGCAGCGAGACGGTAATAGTGTCAGCATCATCAACAACGTGACCATTAGTGACGATTAACCCGCTTGGATCAAGGATGAACCCTGAGCCGGCTTCAAGAATATTATTGCCATGTTTGCGCATGCGTTCGCGCAGGCGGTGTTCAAGAGGTGTCCCTTTAATAGTGCTCGGTAATTTTTTTTGCGCGGAAGAATCAGAGCCACGCGTCACGGCAATGTTGACAACTGCAGGCACAACTTTTTTGACAAGGGGAGCAAAAGAGCCTGTGCCAGGTGGCTGGACAATGGGCTGAGCCGGAGGGATGTAAGTCGGCTGTGCTCTGGCACGTAATGTGATCCAGCCTGCGCTGACGGCAAGGGTAGTAAGGCAAACTGCCGAACAGCGTAAGAAAAGCTTCATGATCTCAGTATCAGTTTTTTTAAAACAGTCATCTCAGCTCCATTTTTACAGCTGTCAGCGCAATGAACCAGCAAAACATCAAAACATGTGTTTTTTGGTTTGTCACTGTGACATTGCACAGACAGGTGAGCGCAGGTTCTTAGTATTATCTGCCTGAGCTTCGCTTTGCTTTTGGCTGTGCCGGGGCAAGGGCCGGGTTTTCTGGCCACTCATGTTTTGGGTAGCGGCCTCGCATATCCCGCCTCATGTCCAGCCAGCCATTTTTCCAGAAATTTTCCAGGTCAGCCGTAATAGCCTGTGGTCTGCCAGCGGGTGAAAGCAGCGCCAGGCGAAGAGGAACGAGGCCTGATGCGAGTTGTGGTGTCGCTGTTGTGCCATAAAAAACCTGAGCTCTGGCTGAGGCCACAGGCACGGGCTGGGTATAATCAACAGCGGCGCTCCCGCCTGGAAATGTCAGCTGTACAGGCAGGTGCGTATCCAGCCAGCGGGTGCGTGCATAGCCCAGGTAAGTGCACAGAAGCTGGGAGAGGTCCAGTTCTTTCAGAGCCGTTACTGAGGTTATATTATCCATCCAGGGGGCAAGCCATTCTTCCATCCCGGCAGCAAGAGCTTCTGTCGAAAAATCGGGCCATCCCTCTTCACTGGTGTTGCCTGCTGCGGGAAGGTTACGCGCCAGTTCAACGCGCGCCTGAAGCTGACGGGCGGCATCTGTCCAGCCAAGTGTTGTGTCTGGTGCTGCTTTAGCCTGTTGGAGAAGGAGAGCCGCAGCATTGGCGGTATCAACTTTTTCGGTGATATCTTTAAGGATCAGGCAGCCTATGCGTGTGCGTCTGCGGGCAAGAATAGCACCCGAAACAGGGTCAAGCGTGGTTTCAACCTGTTCTTTTGTGCGTGCCAGTAAAGCAGGTGGTAACGCGTCAGGGTCAAGCGGGGCAGCCAGACGAATTTCAGCCGATGTGCGCAAATGAAGACTTGCTACAGCCAGGAGTTTTTTTTCGGCCAGTGTGTCATCGCGCCGTAGTTTTGCATTGTTGCCACCTGACAGACGAAAGCTCCCGGCTTCTCCGCGTGAGAGGGCCACCCGGTCAGGAAAGCCAGCGGCGAGAAGAGCCGCGGGGTCACCTTGTGCTGCATGCCCGGGCCGAAGCCCCAGGCGGGTACGAAAACGATTTGCTGTTTGCCTGATCGCTGCGAGTGCTGCCCGGTCTGCCTGCGGGTGGTCATGGCCTGCAATCAGGTCAAGGCGCAGAGAAATATCTGAGAGTGCCGGCGTGGGAGGGCCACTACGGCCGCTTGTTACAGGGCGCAGGGGGTCACGCTCCTCCAGCAAAGCAGCAATATCGGCGGCAAGAGCCATCTCTTCTCTGGTTCTGGCAGCCAGCATCATTGCAGCCAGGCGCGGGTGCGTGCCCAGGCCAGCCATTTTGCGCCCCAGGCTGGTAATCGTTTTATCGTCATTGAGTGCACCAAGCAGCATAAGCAGCTGCGTTGCTGTTGCGACAGCACTGCCAGGAGGCGCATCAGGCAGGGGCAGGGCTGATGTCGTGTCGCCGGTTGTATCAGCCCACAATGTGGTGGAGAGGACAAAATCAGATAAATCAGATTCGAGAATTTCAGGACGGTCATGCTGAGGCAGTCCGCGCTCAGCTGCGGCTGTCCACAGGCGAATGGCAATGCCAGGCGCTTCACGGCCGGCACGGCCGGCACGTTGTCTGGCGGCTGCTTTTGAAATGCGCACAGTGGCGAGGCGTGACAGGCCAGCTCCGGCATCAAAGCGTGGGGCGCGGCGAAAGCCACCATCAATAACAACCCGCACACCCGGAACAGTCAGAGAGGTTTCAGCAATTGAGGTCGCAAGGATAACCCGTCTGGGGCCGCCTGGGTCAGGACGCAGCACGCGGTTTTGTTCAGCCGGAGGGAGCTCTCCATGCAGAGGTAATACAGCTGCCGCGCAATTTTCGAGTAAAGCGGCTGTGCGTCGTATCTCTCCCTTTCCTGGTAAAAAGACGAGGATATTACCTTCAGTATCCGTGAGTGCCTGGCGGACCGCAGCTGCTGTGGCCGCCGGCAGGTCACGAATATGCGCAATATCACGTTTTGCATGCTGCACAGTAAGCGGAAAAATGCGCCCTTCACTGGTGATGACAGGAGCCTGCATCAGGGCTGTGAGCCGGTCTGTTTCAGCTGTGGCTGACATTGCAACAAGGCGCAGGTCAGGGCGCAGACTACGTTGCAGATCAAGGCAGAAAGCCAGAGCAAGGTCAGCTTCAAGGGAGCGTTCGTGTATTTCGTCGATGATGACGCAGGCAACCCCTTCAAGCATAGGGTCATTCAGTACCTGGCGTAAAAACAGCCCTTCCGTCAGCACTTCAATGCGTGTGCGGGCAGAGACTGCTGAATCGAGGCGCGTGCGATAGCCTGCAAAACCGCCGGCTTCCTCGCCCCGCAGGCTGGCAATGCGCTGGGCTGCAGCACGGGCTGCCAGCCTGCGGGGTTCGAGCATAATGATGCGGTCAGTTTCTTTGCGCCACGAAGCGCGGGCAAGCACGGGGGGAACAGTCGTGGTTTTACCGGCACCTGGCGGTGCGACCAGAATGGCTGATGTGCCCTGTTCCAGAGCATTATAAAGCTCTGGCAGAACATCGCGTATGGGCAGGGTATCTGCCACAGAGAACAGGGAGGAAGAAGCTGCTGCTGACATAAGTCAGTTATGGCAGACCTGTCGGGAACTGCAATCTCCTGATGCTATATCAGAGGATTGCAGTGTTGTCTTTTGCTTCGGTTACCCGGGTAATTTCAGGGTATGAGGAGGGGGGGACATAACCTTTGACTGAGTTGCAGTGCTGTCAGAAGAGGTGTCTTCTCCTGCAGGGAAGACCGCATCAGGTTCCGCTGACTGTGATGGTGTTTTTGTGGCGGAAGGCTGAGCAGCACTGTAACCTGTTATTGTTACAGGAGCATTGTCTGAGCTGGTTGCAGAAGGAATAGCTGATGCCCCTGTGGTGGTAGATACTGTAGCAGCTGAAGAGGCTGACTGCTGTGGTACAGTAACGGCTGCAGCTGGTGTGACAGATGAGTCCGTGGTTGCGGCTGGTGTGTTGCCTGGCTGGTCAAGGGACTGTGTTTGTACGGCTGAGTTGAGCGGTTTGCCGCCGCCATCGAGCATCCAGCTGGTCATTTTATGTTGCAGCTGATACTCCAGCTCAACATTCATATCCTGCATCATCTCTTTGGTCAGCGCATAGAGGTTAGCCGGTTTGTCTGCGTTGCCATCTGACAAATTTGGACGCATTTGCCGGGTTACCTGCATGTCTGAGCTGGCAACAGTGAGGCCTTCGGGGTTGAGAATGGTGAGACGTGTATTCATCTGTCCGGCCAGGTTGCCACCGGCATTATTCAGGATAGACGCGCGCGAGATAATAAATTGCGCAACATCACCATTCGTTCCTACAGCGGCCAGTCTGTCCTGTGCCATCTGGCGTAAAGCCTGCGCAGGAGGAACAGGGGAAGATGCGGCAATATTACCCTCAACCGGGTTTTCTGTTGTCTGATCAAGAATATCAATGCGTGAAACATTGAGGTTGAGCCTGGTCAGATAAGAATAGTTCAGTGGGGTAAAAGCCTGTTCGGACTGCTTATCGTTTGCGCATCCTGACAGGAGCAGCACCGGAGAGGAAAGGATCGACATCGCCATTGACAGGCGGAGCAAACGGGAAAACGGCATCATGGCACGAACTTTCTTATAATCAGAATTCTGTCCAGGCTCGGGGTGTGTGTAAAAAATCGTTTCTTCACGACCCTGCCATTCATTGTGCAGCGGCAATCAGACTAACACAGATGGTGGCAGGGTAATGATGTCTTATCTGTCAGTCATTATCCTCTGAGCTGATGTCGTCTCGCTGAAAATGAAAGCTGATGTTACAAAATTCGCAGGTCATGGTAATCAGCCTGTCGTCGAGCATCATGTGGTCGAGATCATCATCAGAAAAATTCTGTAAAATTTCTGTCAGCCGGGCACGAGAGCAGCGACATCCATAAGCCAGAGCACGTGGCTGACCGATCTGCAGCCCTTCTGCGTGGAATAATCTGAACAGAAGTTCTCTGGGGGGCAGTGCATCGTCCAGGAGTTCGCTGGCTTTAAGGGTCGATGCCAGAATAGTGGCTGTGTTCCAGCTGTCATCTGGTGTGTCGTCGGTTTCAATATGAATGCCACCGTCGTCAGCGAGCCGTTCAAGAATGAGCGCTCCGGTGCGCCATCCTGCATCAGTCAGCTCACAGTGCAGGCTGATCCAGCAGGCATGCTGCTCACTGGTTTTGAAGTAATGGCTGATCATATCAGTCAGGCTGTCGCCTGAGATATCGACAATACCCTGGTGACGTTCTGTTTCTGGCCCCTGATCAATCGTCAGTGCCAGGTAACCATCACCAGTCAGGTCGTAGTCAGATGGTTCTGGCTTTTCACTGAGCAGAGCTGTGACAGCCTCTTCATCCGCGCGAATATAAAAACGCAGCGCACCAGTGTTGGTACAGTCCGCGACCAGCAGGCTGACAGGACCATTGCCTTTGATTTGCAGAGAGAAAGATCCCTGAAATTTAAGTGCAGAGGCAAGAGCTGCGACAACAGAGAGGGCTTTGCCGGCAAGGCGGGTAACAGCGGCATGGTGGTCATGGCGGGTTAGCATTACATCTGCCAGCACACCGGGGCGTACCAGCCTGCCACGAACCGGGCGCCCCTGAAGGTAGAAAGGGGTGACGCCGCCAGGCACAACCAGATCGGGCACATCGGGGCGCTGTCGATCAAGAAAAGCAGGGGTTTTCATAAAGAGCCTTAGTTCTTTTCGTTAAAGCGTTAGTCCTGACCCATTGAGAGCCAGTCGGCACCACCCATAGCCCAGGCAAGAATACCTTTTTGTGCATGAAGGCGGTTTTCGGCCTCATCAAATACAACAGAGTGTTTTCCTTCAAAAACATCCTGCGTGACTTCCTCGCCTATATGGGCAGGCAGGCAGTGCATAAAAAGGGCGTCAGGGGCAGCAAGGGCCATAAGCCTGGAATCAACGCGGTATGGTTCGAGTTTCAGAATGCGCGATGTCGCTTCGTCCTGCGAGTCAGACATGCTGATCCAGGTATCTGTGATAACGCAGTCGGCTCCGCGCACGGCATCCTGGGGGCTTTGCGTCCACTCAATTTTTCCGCCTTCGCGTGCAGCCCACTCAAGTGTGGGCTGGTGCGGCAGCATATCGGGTGGTGTGGCAGCGCGCAGAGTAAAACCGAAACGCACAGCGCCTTCGATCAGTGAGGTCAGTACGTTATTGCCGTCACCTGTCCAGGCAAAAGTCCGTCCTTTTACCGGGCCGCGTTTTTCTTCAAAGGTCAGGATGTCAGCCAGAATCTGTACCGGATGAGAGGAGGGCGTGAGGCCGTTAATAACGGGCACCGAACTCCATTTTGCCAGGGCATGCAGAGACTCTGTTTTGCCCGTGCGCAGAACCAGTGAATCGACAAAGCGTGACAGCACCCGCCCTGTGTCAGCAATGGTTTCGCCTCGTCCAAGCTGCATTTCTGAGGGGCTGAGAATAACGGCATCACCCCCCAGCTGGCGGATGCCAACCTCGAAGGAGACACGCGTACGGGTAGAGGGTTTGGAAAGAATGATCCCCAGTGTCCGTCCCGCCAGTGGTGTGCGGGGATGCAGCGGAAAACGGCGGTTCTGCTGCATTTTTTTGATATCGCGGGCAACGTCAAGAATCTGACGCAGGGTTGTTGCGTCAATATCTTTCAGGTCGAGGAAATGCCGCAGAGTGGTGTCAGATGAGGCAGATACAGCAGGAGATAAAACGTCAGACATTATACAGCCTCCGCAGCGTTCTGGTTTACACTGAGCAGCTCAGCAGTTTTTTTAAGGCGGGAGACAGCCTCAAGACATTCATCTTCAGTCACCGTCAGTGGAGGAAGCAGGCGCAGCACATTGTCACCAGCCGTGACACAGAGCAGCCCGGCCTCAGTTGCGGCCTCAAGCACGTTACCTGCCGGTGGCACACAATGCAGGCCGATCAGCAGGCCACGTCCGCGGCGCGCATCGAAAACACCCGGATATTGGGTGATCAGCTCATCGAGTAATGTGTCGAGTAGTCTGGCCCGTGCACAGACCTGGTCCAGAAAGCCGGGTGCAAGCAGTACATCAAGCACGGCATTGGCTGCGGCACAGGCCAGAGGGCTGCCACCAAAAGTGGTGCCATGGGTGCCAAAAGTCATAGCTTTTGCGACAGTCTCGGTTGCCAGAACCGCACCGATCGGAAAGCCACCGCCAAGACCTTTAGCTGTTGACATCACATCTGGTAAGACACCGGCCCATTCATGAGCAAAGAGCCGGCCTGTGCGGCCAACACCCGTCTGCACTTCATCAAAAGCCAGCAGAACCCCGGTTTCATCACATAGTGCACGAAGCTGGCTTAAAAATTCGCCAGAGGCTGCCCTGATGCCGCTTTCGCCCTGGATGGGTTCAAGCATAATGGCGCAGGTGCGTGCGGTGAGTGCTTTTTTGACCGCTTCAATGTCGTTAAAAGGTACGTGAATAAAGTCAGGCACGGGTGTGCCAAAACCATCGAGATATTTTGGGTTGCCTGTTGCTGAAAGCATAGCAAGGGTACGGCCATGAAAAGCCCCGTCCATGCAGATAATTTCAGTGCGTTCGGGGTAGCCGGCAAGGGCCTGTGCACGGCGTGCAAATTTTACCATGCCCTCATTAGCTTCAGCCCCGGAGTTGCAGAAGAACACACTGTCAGCAAAGCTGTGTTCTGTCAGGCGCTGTGCCAGCTTTTCAGCCTGAGGAATGCGAAACAGGTTTGAGACATGCATAACTTTTGCAGCCTGCTGCTGAATAGCGTTAACCAGGTGAGGGTGTGCATGGCCGAGCGAGCAGGTCGCTATACCGGCGGCAAAGTCCAGGAATCGTCGCCCGTCAGTCGTGTACAGCCATGCGCCTTCGCCTTTTTCAAAGGCAAGATTGGCGCGGTTGTAGGTAGGGGTCAGAGCTGGAATCATGGAGAATATCTTTACATTACCGTCGTTAAAAGTTTCTGGACGCGTTCGGATGGAGGCACAAAAACAGAAAAGCCCGCTGCCTGTACGGAGCGGGTGATCTGTCATGCAACGCTATGATGGGCCAGCAAAAGGCGATAAGTCAAATATGTTACGTTAAAAAGTCTTGAAGAAAACGGGTTTCTGCCATCAGATGAAAAAGAATAACCGTGTATTTTATCAGGAGTGCAGGTGGTCTTTGTGACAATTCCTTCTGAATGCCCCCCACCGCCTGATCGCACACGATTGCGTGAGGTCGCTCTGGCGCATCTCGCGCGGTTTGCCGCGACACGCCATGACCTTGAGCTGGTTTTGTTCCGTCGTGTTGCCAGGTGGGAGCGTGCAGCCCTGAAAGCCGGAGCGGACCGGGATGATCTGACTGGTAAGAGTGAAGCTCTGCGCGACGTTATTAAAGAGGTCGCCGCTGACATGGTGCGGCTCGGTGCGGTTAATGATGAGGATTATGCACGGGCGCGGGCGCGGCGGCTGGTCCGGTCCGGCCGCTCTGGTAAGGCTGTGCAGGCGCATCTGGCGTCTCACGGTGTGGATGCCCCGTTACGTGAGGCCGCTCTTGAAGGTGCTGTGGAAAGTTTTTCGGCCCAGGAAACAGAGCTTGCCGCAGCGCTTGTGCTGGCACGGAAGAGACGGCTTGGGCCTTTTGCCTCTTTGCCGCGCCTGAACAGCAGAGTTACCGCTCAGGCAGAAGATGACGGGCCTCAGGCTGAGCAGGCTATGCGTCATAAAGCACTCGGTGTTTTTGCGCGCTCGGGTTTTGGTCATGATGTGGCCCGGCGGGTGCTCGATATGGAAGCAGAGGAAGCTGAAGAATGGACCGAGCGTCTGCGTGCCGAGTCGTAAGGCGGAGCATTGTTTGTCTTGCTTTGCTGGTGCTCTCGGCCTGCGGGGGAGGGTGGAATGGCAGGCTTCAGTGTGCACCCTACGCACGTGAGCACTCTCAGGTAAGTTTGTTGCATGGTGATGCCGCAAGCTGGTGGTGGCAGGCGAAGGGGCGTTATGTCAGGTCGTCTGTGCCACAGCCGGGGGATGTGCTGGTGTTTCGCTCAACACGTCGCCTGCCGGCGGGGCATGTGTCTGTTGTGCGTAAAGTCAAAAATAGTCGCTGGATTATTGTTGATCACGCAAACTGGGAGCCCGGGCGGGTGACCCGTAATGCCCCTGTGCAGGATGTTTCGGCTGCGAATAACTGGACGAAAGTAAAGGTCTGGTGGGCCCCGATTGATGGGATGGGCAAAACTGTTTATCCTGCCTATGGCTTCATACAGCCCTAGGCTGGTAGAGATCTGTCGTGGCGTTGTGACAAAACAGATATAAATCATGTCGTGGGCTTGTCAGATCATCATCTGACACGTCATGTGCATGGCAGAATATTTTAAGGTAGTATAACCGCGCGCAGAGCTGGCGTGTGGTCAATGAGGGGCAGCAGAATGGGTAGTTTTAGCATCTGGCACTGGCTGATAGTTCTGGCTGTTGTTGTGGTGGTGTTTGGTGGCGGTGGTAAAATCAGCTCTCTTATGGGTGATTTTGCTAAGGGCCTTAAGTCATTTAAAAAACATATGGCTGACGATGAGCCCATGAACCAGGAGCCACCCGTTTCAGGCGGGCAAATTCCTTCTCCGCCACCGTCTGCCACAACTGAGCAGACCGCACAGCGTGAGAAAACACACTAAATCTGTTGCAGTGGCGGTCTGAATTTTTTCGTATTATACAAGGCCTCTGACGCGCCTGCATATCCGGCGTATTCAGAGAGAGGTTGAGCGGGCGTAATGACTGATTTTGCACATGCTGTCAGAGATATTCTTCAGGCAGGGCAGCGTATGGACAGCAGAGGCTGGGTGCCCGCTACAGCGGGTAACATCAGCCGCCGCCTTGAGGATGGTGCCATCGCGATAACCCGCTCGGGGGGGCACAAGGGCTTTTTGCAGGCTGATGGCGTTATCACTGTCGATATGCAGGGCAGGCCTCTGCGTCAGCAGGACGTGCCAAGCGCTGAAACATTGCTGCATTGTCAGATTTATCGCAACGACCCGACGGCGGGTGCTGTGCTGCATGGGCATTCAGTTGCCGCCACAGTTTTGTCTATGCTGAGTGCCGACCCTGCTCTGGTGCTTTCAGACTATGAAGTGCTCAAAGTGTTTGAAGGGCAGACAACCCACAAAACCAGCGTGTCGGTCCCTGTGTTTGAGAATGATCAGGATATTGCGCGTCTGGCCGGCGTTGTTGAGCCCTTTTTTGGTCGTATGTCTGCCGGGTATATTATTCGCGGGCACGGGGTCTATGTCTGGGGTAAAAATATGGCAACGGCTCTGGCACGCCTTGAAGGGCTCGAGTTTTTGCTGGCCTGTGAGCTTGAAAGAAGGAAACTGGCGCGATGAGCACTCTTACCATCTTTGAGGATACAGCACCCGGGCAGGCTGTTGTACAAACATCTGACCCTGCGCAGATAGCTGCGCTCCTTAAACCTTTTAATGTGCGTTTTGAGCGTTGGGAGGGGCCTGAAATTCCTCCGCGTGATGCTGATGAGGCTACAGTGCTTACAGCATACCGTCCGTTTCTTGATCGCCTTATGGGTGAAACAGGTGCCGGTTCGGCCGATGTTCTGCGGGTTAATGCACAAACGCCGAACTATGGGGCACTGCGCAAAAAATTCCTGTCAGAGCATACGCATAGCGAAGATGAAGTGCGTTTTTTTGTGCATGGCAGCGGTCATTTCGTTCTGCATATTGACGACCGGATTTATGATGTCGAATGCTGTCAGTCAGATCTGATCTCAGTGCCTGAAGGGTATAAGCACTGGTTTGATGGCGGCCCGGCTCCTGATTTTGTCACTCTGCGTATCTTTACGCACAAGGAAGGCTGGATTGCGGATTATACCGATACCGATCTGGCACAACGTTTTCTGGTGTATCCACAGTGAAATCTTCTGTTTCAGCTCCCCGCGTTGTTCTGCTCGACATTGAGGGAACAACAGCACCGGTGTCTTTTGTGCACCAGATTCTTTTTCCCTACGCCCGTGGGTGTCTGAAAGACTACCTTGATGAGCATGCTGATGATGCAGCCGTGCAGAAAATCGTCGCGGATGTCAGAAAGATTGCTCCTGATAAGTCACCGGCAGAGCAGCTGATCAGCTGGATTGATGAGGATGCAAAAGTTGCTCCGCTGAAAGAGCTGCAGGGGCTGATCTGGGCCAGAGGGTACCAGCAGGGTGAGCTGACAGCCCGCCTTTACCCTGATGTTGCGCCTGTGCTGCAAAAATGGTCTGAAAATGGTCTGACACTGGCTGTTTACTCCTCAGGTTCTCAAGCGGCTCAGAGGTTGATTTATGGCCATACAGAGCAGGGTGATCTGACACCGCTTTTCAGTCATTTTTTTGATCTCAGAGTGGGTGGTAAGAAAGAAGCTGACAGTTACCGGGCGATCGTGAAGGAAGCCGGCTGGCAGGCTGCTGATGTTTTGTTCCTTTCTGATGTAACTGCTGAGCTTGATGCCGCGGCTGAAGCCGGGCTGAAAGTGTGTCAGGTTGTGCGGCCTGAAGATGGTACAGTTGCCGGCACGTCGCACCCTGTCGCAGCCAGCCTGCCAGAGGCTGCCCGCCACTTTGCCCTGCCTGGTCAGGAGGGCGCGTAAGTATGACAGCACGGCTGCACAAAGACTGGAAATCAGTTCCGGATGAGGTGCGGGGATGTGCGGCAGCGCTGGGGAACTTTGATGGGGTGCATCGCGGCCATGCGCACCTTGTCCGGACACTGCATAGTGCCCGGCCTGATTTGCCTCTGGCCGTTGTTGCGTTTGAACCCCACCCGGGTGAGTTGTTCCGCCCGACTGAGCCACCCTTCCGGCTCACTTTGTCTGCTGAGCGGCTTGCAGCTTTGTCTGCTCTCGGTGTGAAGCATGTTTTCCAGATTCGCTTCGATGAAGCTTTTTCCCACATGCCGGCAGAACGTTTCGCTGAAGATGTTCTGAGCGAGGCTCTTGGGCTGAAGCATGTCGCCTGCGGGGCTGATTTTTGTTTCGGGTTCAAACGCTCAGGTAATGCCGAGTTTCTGGCAGAGCGGTGCGGCGAACTGAATATGGGCTTTATAGCCGTTTCGGCCCTGACAGATGAAGCCGGCCCTTATTCCTCCACCCGTATTCGTAAACTTCTTAAAGCCGGTCAGCCTGAAAGAGCCGCTGAGGAGCTTGGACGTTTATGGTCGGTGCATGGTGTTGTGCAGCACGGTGCAAAGCGCGGGCGACTACTGGGTTTTCCGACCGCAAATATCGCGCTTGGTCGCCATCTTGAGCCTGCGCGCGGTGTTTATGCTGTCACAGTGCGCCTGACAAATGGTTCTGCTTATGCTGGTGTCGCCAATATTGGCATTCGCCCCACGATTGATGACGGGCTTGAAAGTCGCCTCGAAGTGCATTTATTTGACTATGAGGGCGATTTGTACGGTCAGGAAGTCTCGGTGGCATTGCACCGTATGCTGCGCCCTGAAAAACGGTTTGACGGCCTCGATGCACTGAGGCAGCAGATCACCCGTGATGCAGACGAGGCCCGTCAGGTTATTGATCAGGAAAGAGGGAGCTTATGAAAAGGCTGCTTGGTATTCTGTTATATGTGATAGGTTTGCCGTTTCTCGGGGTTCTGCTCTGGTTTCTTGTCCCGCCCGAGCAGTATCTGAGAACGGTCGTTGCGGCATTTTTTACCTATATCGTGTCGATCTATTTGATAGATGATCTGCTTTTCAGGCAAAAAAACCATCGTATTTCCTGATTTTGACGTTTTTCGGGCCTTCTTTTGTGCAGCAGAGCGTTTTCTGCACTGTAATTGCTTGACCCGCAGGGCCTTCGTCAGGATAACCTGAAGAGATATGTGTGACGGCAGAGCCTGCCTGTCACGTTGTGTGCTGAACCCCAATAAGAGTGACGTCTGCCGTTCCATGTCTAAATCCAGCAGCGATACGGAAAAAACCTCTCCCGCCGATCTTTATCGCGATACGGTTTTTTTACCGCGTACTTCTTTCCCCATGCGAGGCAGTCTGCCTGTACGCGAGCCTGAGTGGCTGAAAAAATGGGAAGAAAACGGGCTGGATGATCAGATTAAAATACAGAGTGAAGGGCGCCAGCCTTTTACGCTGCATGATGGCCCTCCCTATGCAAACGGTCACCTGCATATTGGCCATGCGCTCAATAAAATTGGTAAAGATGTTATCAATCGTGCGCGTCGCATGTCGGGTTACGCTGTACGCTATATTCCAGGCTGGGACTGTCATGGCCTTCCGATCGAATGGAAGGTTGAAGAAGAGTACAGTAAGAGTAAGCGTAACAAAGAGAGTGTTCCGGTCCTTGAGTTCAGGGCCGAATGTCGCGCCTATGCCGCAAAATGGCTGAATGTGCAGATGGAGGAGTTTAAACGCCTGGGTGTTCAGGCAGAGTGGACGAATCGTTATGCAACGATGGACTTCTCTTCCGAGGCAGCCATTGTGCAGGAGATCGGCCGTTTTCTGCTGAATGGCGGGTTATATCGTGGTCTTCGCCCTGTCATGTGGAGCCCGGTTGAAAAAACTGCCTTGGCTGAAGCTGAAATCGAATATCGCGATCATAAATCGACAACTGTTCTGGTTGCTTTCCCTGTTGTCAGAGATCCGACCGCTGCTCAGGCGTTGCAGGATGTCTCTGTCGTTATCTGGACAACAACACCCTGGACCCTGCCAGCTAACCGAGCTCTGGCCTATGGCCCTGAGATCACCTATGTCGTTCTGCGTATTGACGAGACAGCTCCCGATGCGCTGCTGGCGCCTGGATCAAGGGTTCTGGTTGCTGAATCACTGATAGGTGCTTTCTGTCGTGATGCGCACATCACAGCTCATCATGTGGTGTATACGCTGCCAGGCAGCGCGCTTGAGGGCGTTGTCTGTGCACATCCGCTGCGTGGCTCTGGCTATGAGTATGATGTGCCCATGCTGCCAGGCGACTTTGTAACGACCGATGCGGGTACCGGCCTCGTTCACATGGCACCTTCACATGGTGAGGATGATTTCCGCCTTTGTCGTTCGTATGGCATTGAAGTGCCAGAAATTGTGCAGGATGACGGTCTTTATGCGCCATGGGTGCCTGGCTTTGCCGGTGTACATGTTTTTAAGGCTGCCGATGTCGTTTGTGCCGCACTGACTGACAGCATGCAGCAGAGAATAGCTCAAAAGCAGTCTCCTGCTGGTCTTGTTGCCCGTGGTGAGCTGGTTCACTCTTATCCGCATTCATGGCGTTCACGTGCTCCGGTCATTTATCGTGCAACACCTCAGTGGTTTATCCGGATGGATGGTGAGGGGGATCTGCGTGAGAAAGCTCTCAACGCGCTTGACGGTGTAAATTTTGTCCCGGCTCAGGCACGTAACCGACTGACCTCCATGGTGCGTAACCGTCCTGACTGGTGCATCAGCCGTCAGCGTGCCTGGGGTGTGCCTATTGCTGTATTTGTCGAAAAACGCTCAGGTGAGGTGTTGCGTGACCCGGCAGTGATGCAGCGCATTGTTGAGGCTTTTCGTGAAGAGGGGGCTGATGTCTGGTATAGTGCGCCGGCTTCGCGCTTCCTTGGAGCTGATCGTAACCCTGACGATTATGAGCAGGTGTTTGATATCGTCGATGTCTGGTTTGAAAGTGGTTCAACACATGCTTTCGTTCTTGGGCAGCCAGGCCTGACATTCCCGGCCGATGTTTATCTCGAAGGCTCAGATCAGCATCGTGGCTGGTTCCAGTCCTCTCTGCTTGAGAGCGTTGGTACCCGGGGTGTTTCACCTTTCAGAACGCTCGTGACAAATGGCTTTGTGCTTGATGAGCAGGGCCGTAAGATGTCAAAATCCCTGGGTAATGTTATTGCCCCGCAGGAGGTAAATGACAGTCTTGGTGCTGATATTCTGCGTCTGTGGGTGATGAACTCAGATACGCATGAAGATTTGCGTATCGGCAAAGAAATCCTTAAGCAGCAGGGTGAGCTGTACCGGCGTTTGCGCAACACTCTGCGCTGGGTGCTGGGTGCTCTCGAAGGGTTTGAGGCTGATGAGGCTGTGCCTTATAACGAACTGCCCGAACTTGAGCGCTGGGTGCTGCACAGACTGACTGACCTGGGCGGCCTGGTTAACAGCGCGGTAGAAACTCATCAGTGGGTTGGCGTTTATCCGGCTCTGCATGGTTTCTGCACGACCGACCTGTCAGCATTTTATTTCGATATTCGTAAAGATACGCTCTACTGTGATGCTCCTGATACGCTGACACGTCGCGCAACCCGCACGGTGCTTGATATTCTGCATCGTTGTCTGACCACGTGGCTTGCTCCAGTGCTGGTGTTTACAGCTGAGGAGGCCTGGACCGCTCGCTTTGGTGAGAGTTCAAGCGTGCATCTGCAGGCGTTCCCTGAGCTGCCGGCTGAGTGGAATAACCCTGAGCTTGATGAACGCTGGGTCAAACTGCGTGGTGTAAGACGTATTATTACAACCGAAATTGAAGATGCCCGCCGTAATGGTACAATTGGATCTTCATTACAGGCGCAGGTTGAGCTGACCTTGTCAGAAGAGGAAGCCAGTCTGTTTGCCGGTGTTGACTGGTCTGAGCTGTGTATTGTTTCTCATGTTGATATCATGATCGACCCGCAGAGCAGCTCAGTTTATATCGAGGGCTCTGAGGGTGGCCTGTTGCATGGTGCACCTGTTGTACGTGCGGCTGAGGGTGAAAAATGTGTGCGTTGCTGGAAAGTACTGCCAGAGACAGGCTCCCGTCCTGACTACCCGGGGCTGTGCCTGCGCTGTGTGTCTGTGGTCGGCGCAACCCTGGCCCCTGATATGCAGGAGGAAGCGTGAGCAAACCTTTTTTGCTGCGCTCAGCGGGGCTGGGTCTGCTGGTTATGTTTCTGGTGCTTTCAGCTGACCAGCTAAGCAAATTCTGGATTCTCTACGGTCTTGACCTGCCAGAGAAAGGTTCGGTCTATGTTTTACCGTTCCTTAATTTCTCGATGGTGTGGAATCATGCCGTGACCTTTGGCCTGCTTGGCGGGGTTGCAGGGCCGTTTGTTTTTTCCGCAGTGGCGCTGGCTGTGGTATGTGGTTTGCTGGTGTGGATGTTTAAAACATCCAGCCGCCTGATAGCGGTTTGTGTCGGAGCAATTATTGGCGGCGCGATAGGTAATGTGATTGACCGTCTGCGTTATGGGGCAGTGGTTGATTTTCTGCACGCTCACGCTTTTGGTCATTCATGGTACGTGTTTAATATTGCTGACTCAGCTATTGTCTGTGCAGTAGGCGTTTTGTTGTTGCATAATATGCGTGCAGGCAATAAGCCGCAGGCCACTTAAACAAGAAAACCAGTCTGTGGTGTGCTGACTGGTCTGAAAAGGGTAAAAGGCAAAAAATGTCACGCTGTGTTGTAGGACTGACTTCTTCTTTCTTGTTATGCGGGTTAACGCTGCTGTCTGGCTGCACAGGGTCTGAAGCTGCACGTGCCTTTGGTCTTGAGCGCAGTATGCCTGATGAATATACGGTGACAACACGCGCACCACTTTCTATGCCGCCCATGAACGAACTGGCCAGGCCTGTCAGTGGCGCTGAGCGCCCTCAGGATGAGAGCGAGCGTCTGCAGGCTCTTGAAACTTTGTCTCCTGATGTTGCTCTGCATGGTGAAAGTGGTGCTTCCAGCTCAGGGCAGACAATTCTGGTTCAGTCAGCAACAGCCGCATCTGATGCATCAGATGAAGGCGGGCTTGAGCCGAATGATTCAGGTTTTGTTGATCAGATCATGTTCTGGCACGGTGGTACAGCCGGCTCAGTCGTTGATGCTGACAAAGAAAATGATCGCCTGAAAAAGAATGCAGCTCTTGGTAAGCCTTTGACTTCAGGGGCAACCCCAACGAAACCGGCTAACAAAAAGAGCTGGTATCAGCCCTGGTAAGATGGCCGCCTGACCCGTGTCAGCTGACATGATGCCAGAGGGGCCGGGTGCAGTGCCGCTCCGGCCCAGGCTGCGCCGCCTGCCAGAGGTACTGGTCAACCGCATCGCGGCAGGTGAGGTGATTGAGAGGCCTGCAGCGGCCTTAAAAGAGCTGGTTGAAAATGCCATCGATTCGGGTGCGCAGCGTCTTGATATTCGTCTGGAAGGTGGCGGCACTGACCGGATAATTGTTACAGACGATGGCTGTGGCATGACCCCCGATGAGTTGCTGCTTGCTGTCGAACGGCACTGCACCTCAAAGCTTAATGATGAAACCCTCGTGCGCATTACAACGCTTGGGTTTCGTGGTGAAGCTCTTCCTTCCATTGGTGCTGCGGCGCGTCTGACCATTACGTCACGCACTGCGCAGGATAGTACCGCCTGGCGTATACATGTGGCCGGAGGTAAAATTACACCTCCTGAACCTGTAGCGGGTGTGCCGGGTACCAGCGTTGTTGTTGAAGACCTTTTTTTTGCAACACCGGCTCGTCGTAAATTTCTTAAAAGTGCCAGGGTAGAAGGTAATCACGCTGAGGCTGCTATTCGCCGTCTTGCGCTCTCAGTGCCGGGTACCGCTTTCCGTTTCACGATGGATGGGCGTGAACGGCTTGACCTGCCTGCGCAGGATATGGCCGCCCGTGCCTCAGCTGTGCTGGGCGTGCAGGATGCTGATGGTTTTCTAAATATTCATGGTGAGCGCGATGGAATGGTGCTGTCAGGTTTTGCCTGTGGCGCCTCTGTACATCGGGCAACAGGAGCCGGGCAGTTTATGCTGGTGAATAACCGGCCGGTTGTTGACCCTGTGCTGAAAACGGCTGTGAGTGTGGCATACCGCCGGGTTATGGAGGTGGGTCGGCACCCTGTACTGGTGCTGATGCTTGATATCCCGCCAGAAAAAGTTGATGTGAATGTTCATCCCGCTAAAACAGAGCTCCGTTTTGCTGATGAGGCTGCCGTCAGGTCACTGGTTATCGGCACGCTGAGCAGGGCATTAGAAGGAGGGGCAGGCTATGTCGGTGTCAGGCCCTCTTTACCGCCAGCCGGTCGTCCGGCTCGTATCTGGTATCCACCCGAGCAGACTGCTTTAGCGCAGGCTGCAACAGCGCCCTATCCGGCACAGAGCACCTTACATCGTCCTGCTGAAGGACGTCTGGCATTGCCTGACTCTCCTTCTGTCCGGGTTTTGCCTCCGCAGGAGCACAGATTTTCAGAGGGTGTCCGGGCACCGTTGCATCATCCCGAGCCTGTCACTGTTCATGTTGAGGATGAGACAGATTACCCTCTGGGTGGTGCTGTTGCGCAGGTTCTGGATACGTATGTGATTGCTGTTGCTTCTGATGGCGGCCTGGTGCTGGTTGACCAGCATGCAGCTCATGAGCGCCTGACCCATGAACGCATGCGTGAGCAGTTTCTGAGTGGTCAGGTAAAGGCGCAGCGTTTACTTGTGCCTGATGTCATTGATCTGCCACCTGCCCAGGTGGAGCTGCTTGTTGCCAGACAGGCTCTGCTCTCACAACTTGGTATAGAGCTTGAGGCCTTTGGTGCAGATGCTGTTCTGGTCAGAGGGTTGCCAGCTTTGCTGAATACCAGCGACTCGAGAGGTATTTTGCGTGATCTGGCAGAAGAGCTTGAGGCAGATGACAGCGGCAGACCTGATGAAATGCCTTCTCTGGATAGCAGGCTTGATGCTGTCATTGCCCGTATGGCCTGTCATGGCAGTATCCGGGCCGGTCGTCGCCTGACCCGCGAAGAGATGGATGCTTTGCTTCGTCAGATGGAGCAGACGCCCAGGGCAGGTACCTGCTCACATGGACGTCCGACATGGTTGAAATTTAGTAAAAAAGATCTCGAAAAGCTTTTTGGCCGCAGGTAGTGTTTCAGAGTATTTTATAAAAATTCCTGCAGGTCGGCTGAATGTGAACACTATTTCTCTGGCCGGCTGCAAGAAAAGGGAGCACAATAGAGCTTACTTATTTAGTGTAACCCGGATGGTGAGAACGCCGTGTACTCCAGCCTGCTTTCCATAATCACGTATCTTCCTTTAGCCGGCGTCCTGCTGGTCATTCTTATGGGAAGAGGCAATACCAAACAACTGGCAGCCAAATGGGTTGGGTTCGCAACCAGCCTTGCTGTCCTCGTCCTGAGCGTTATGTTGTGGTGTGGGTTCGACCCTAAAACACCCGGGCTCCAGTTTGAGCAGCGTCTGGGCTGGATGACAGATTATGGTATGTCCTACCATACCGGCCTTGATGGTATTTCCCTGGTCTTTATCCTGCTGACAGCTGTGGTGACACCGCTGACACTCATGGTGAGCTGGAATTCTGTCAAAACGCAGATCAGCACCTTTACTGTGACAGTCCTTTTGCTTGAAACAGCTCTGTTCGGCCTGTTTTCAGCGCAGGATCTCATTCTGTTTTATATTTTCTATGAAGCAACGCTTATCCCAGCCAGTCTTATGATTGGTGTCTGGGGTGGTCGCCGCAGAATCTGGGCCTCTTTGCAGTTCTTTCTGTTCACTTTTGGTGGCTCGCTGTTCATGCTGCTTGCACTGGTCGCAATGTGGCTGAAAACCGGGACGACTGATATACAGGCTCTGATGAACGCAGGGTTCTCGCATCAGGTTCAGGGCTGGCTGCTGCTTGCTTTCATTCTTGCTTTTGGTGTGAAACTCCCGCTGTTTCCGCTGCATGCCTGGCTGCCTGATGCGTATACCGAGGCACCGGCTCCTGCGTCTGCTATGCTGTCGGGCATTTTGTCTAAGGCCGGTGCTTATGGGTTGCTGCGCTTTGGTATCCTGATGTTCCCTGAAGCAGCCCATGCCTTCGCTCCTTACGTTCTTGCGCTGGGCGTTGTGGCGATCATTTATGCGGCCTATATTGCCTTTGCACAGACCGATATGAAGCGGGTTATCGCATATTCCTCATTCTCTCATATGGGTATGATTGCTGTTGGTCTGTTCACGCTGACCGCAGAGGGGATTGATGGTGCTATTCTGCAAATGCTCTCACATGGTATCGTGATTGCTGCATTGTTCTTTTGTGTGTCAGTTATTGCCGTAAGAGCCGGGACCAGAGAGATCGGGCAGCTTGGTGGTGTTGCGCGACAGATGCCTCTGCTGGCGACATTTGCCATGCTTTTCACAATGGCGAATGTTGGTCTGCCAGGCACGAGCTCTTTTGCCGGTGAGTTGCTGGTGATTATGGGTGCAGTACATGTGTCTTTGTGGGTCGCCTTACTGGCAGGCACCACCATGATCATGGGCGCTGTCTATATGCTTTATCTATACAAAGGCGTGTTGTTTGGCACAGTCAGAGAAACCACAAGTGCCCTGCGTGACCTGACGATGACAGAGGTTGCTGTGCTTGCTCCTCTGGCTGTTATTATTTTGTGGATGGGCATTTACCCCGGTACTTTTACCCGTCTTTTCGATCCGGTCGTGACGCAGAGTGTACAGGCTGAACTTATGAACAGAGCCGCTGCTGATCATACCGCGATGTTGCAGGCCCCACATGAGCATGCCGTTTACCGGTAAGGCCTGTAAAAGTTTTGCTGATGATAAAAGCCAGACCTGAGTGTCTGGCTTTTTTTATGTGTGAGATGATGAAGTGGGCCGGTCTTTTTTCTCAGGCATGATCACGGTGCCAGCCGAAGCTGCTGCGACCAGGAGAATACCGCAAAAACGTAAAAGCTCGAGATGCTCATGCAGGATGAGAACCCCGGCGAGCACAGCACAGACGGGTTCAAGGCTATAGAAAATGCCCAGCTCACGTGCTGAGAGCGTGTGCATGGCACGCATCTCCAGTGCATAAGGTATCGCAGAAGAGCAGAGTGCAACTATAAAGCCCAGTGCCAGCAGAGAGGGGTGTGATGAGCCTGTAATAAGTGCGGGTACAAAGCAGGGAAAGAAAAGACTGATGCCGCCGCAAAGCTGCCCCAGGGCGCAGGCATGACCGGGTGCCATTTTACCAATCAGCCGTTTGCCAAAGACAACGTAAAATGCCCAGCAGGTGGCTGCCCCAAGCGCAAAAAGAACACCAAGTGTATCGGGGGAGGTTGTATGCGATGGTCTGAGTAAGAGAACCAGGCCTGTAACAGTCAGCAAAAGCCATCCGACATCTGCCAGACGCTGTGAGTGAAGGAAGGCCAGGAAAAGCGGGCCGGTAAATTCGATAGCAACCGTCATGCCCAGAGGGATGCGCTGAAGTGCCAGATAGAAAAACACATTCATCAGGGCGGTGACCAGACCATACGGCATGGCCATACGCAGGGTTTTCCACGACAATATAGTCCAGCTGCGAAAAAATATGACCAGGATCACGGCAGCAAAGCAGGCACGTAAGCCAACCATGCCGGTTGCACCGAAAATGGGAAACATAGTTTTAGCAGCAGATGAGCCAAATTGCAGGGAGATCATTCCCCCCAGTAACTGCATAACAGCGGTTGTGCGTTCTTTGGTTGTTGTCTGCTTGTGGTCAGTGCTCATGTATACCGCACAGGATGTGCAGAGAGAGAAAAGGTCAGGGCAGGCATAGGCTCAGACATCCAGAAGTTCATCAGCTGATGAGGCATGCTCCTGAATGAACGCAAAACGCAGTTCAGGTTTTCGCCCCATCAGGCTTTCAACGCGTTCACGTGTCAGGAGTCTGTCTTCAGCGGGGATAACTACGCGTAGCAGAGTGCGCTTACGTGGGTCCATAGTTGTTTCTTTAAGGTCAGCGGGTGGCATTTCTCCGAGCCCTTTAAAACGAGAGACGTCTACTTTGCCACGTGACTTAAAGACGGTTTTAAGTTTCTTTTCACGGTCATCGTCATCCATTGCGTAGACGGTGCGTGTGCCCTGTGTCAGCCGGTAGAGAGGAGGCTGCGCCAGGTAGAGATGACCGCCCTGAATAATTTCTGGCAGCTCGCGGTAAAAGAAGGTCATCAGCAGCGAGGCTATGTGTGCACCGTCTACGTCAGCATCGGTCATGATAATAACACGGCCATAGCGCAGTTTTGTAATATCGCAGCGGTCACCTGATCCACAGCCCAGAGCTTCAATCAGGTCACGCAGTTCCTGGTTCGCCCGAAGTTTTTCAGTCGTAGCGCTGGCGACGTTAAGAATTTTGCCTCTGAGCGGCAGAATAGCCTGGGTTTCACGGTTACGGGCCTGTTTAGCTGATCCACCAGCGGAGTCGCCTTCAACCAGAAAAATTTCAGTATCCTGCGCCTGTTCCCTGGTGCAGTCAGTCAGCTTGCCTGGCAGGCGCAGGCGGCGCGTAGCACTTTTACGGGGTGTATCTTTTTGTTCACGCCGCCGAAGGCGCTCCTCCGCACGGTCAATAACAAATGCCAGAAGCGCATCAGCCTGAGGCGGGTTCTGTGCCAGCCAGTGATCAAAACGGTCACGCAGGGCCGTCTCAACCAGTTTACTGGCTTCGGGTGATGTCAGTTTTTCTTTGGTCTGGCCCTGAAACTGCGGGTCACGGATAAATACCGAGAGCTTTGCCGCAATGGCGCCAAGAATATCTTCAGCCGTAATGGCCGAAGCTTTTTTTGTTGAACGCTGATCACCCCAGGTGCGAAGACCTTTGACCAGAGCATTACGAAAACCAGTTTCGTGTGTGCCGCCCTGTGATGTCGGGATCGTATTACAGTAGGAGGCCAGAGCGGCTGTACCGCTGTCGAGAAAAGCAACAGCCCACTCGACTCGTCCGTTATCCTGACCGTCATGTGTGGGGGGGAGGGAGGCGACATCTGTCCATAACGGGGTAAGCAGTGCCGGGTTGGTTCCCAGCTCGTCTGTCAGGCTGTCTGCCAGCCCGCCTGGAAAGTGTAATACGGCTTCAGCAGGTGTCTCGTTCCCAGATTTTAGTAACGAGGGGTCGCAGGCCCAGCGAATAGTCACCCCACGAAACAAAAATGCTTTTGAACGGCATAGTTTATAAAGGCGGGCCGGCGAGAAGTGATGTGTACCAAAAATTTGTGTGTCAGGTACAAAAGCGATCTGCGTACCACGACGGTTTTGTGTAACGCCGGCCTTCTCCAGTGGCGTCACGGGGATGCCGCGTTCGTAGCTTTGCTGCCAGATGGTGCGGTCGCGGGCTATTTCGACATCCATCCGTGATGACAATGCATTGACGACGGATGAACCTACACCATGAAGACCGCCTGATGTGGCATAGGCCTTACCGGAAAATTTGCCACCGGCGTGCAGTGTTGTGAGAATAACCTCAAGAGCTGAGCGGTCAGGAAAGCGAGGGTGTGCATCAACGGGGATGCCACGGCCATTATCGCGAATAACCAGTCTGTCACCTGGTTCCAGTGTGACATCAATAGTGGAGGCATGCCCGGCAACGGCTTCATCCATTGCGTTATCAAGCACTTCTGCTGCCAGGTGATGCAGGGCGGTTTCATCTGTACCGCCAATATACATGCCCGGTCTGCGGCGGACTGGTTCAAGCCCTTCAAGAACTTCAATCGCATCAGCATTATAATCTGCTGTTTTGCCCGCATTATCTGTTCCGGTTGCCGTGGCAGGTGCTTTGCCTGTCGGCTTGCGGGGGGGACGGGGAAGCCCGGAAAACAGGTCACTCATGGTCGGGGTCTGTCCAGCATTAATAACGTAGGGTGTCAGGTCGGGGGAGTATAAGGTGAATGTTCGGGAACAAAAAGTGAACTGAAATAAATTTTCACTATAATCAGAATGTTTCTGACAAAAATGCATTTCCCAGGGGAGGGTAATGCAGGTCACCAAGCCTCCGGTGCTCTGTAATTATGAGACCGAAGGCTGTGGGTACAGATCTTATTTTTTAGCAGTACGGGTTGCGCGGCGAACCGGGCGTTTACCTTTGGTTGAGGCAGGAGCTGCACAGGTTTCGAAAGATGCTGGCTGTGTAATATCTTTTGCATCTGTATAGGCAGCGAGGTCGGCTGCGCTGCTCAGAGCATTGACTTCGTCAAACATGGGAACGCGCTGCATGCAGAAGATTGTACCTGCTGACAGACCTTTTTCTGACTGAACATTGGCCAGCTGTGTAATATAATCGTCATGCTGGCGCTGTGCGTTGCGACCATAGGTTGCGCGGAAATAAGTGTTCAGCTTTTTTTCTTCTTCCAGAAGGTTACCGCGGAATTTTGCAACAAATGAGTTGTATTTATCCTGAGCACTGCAGGAGAGTGCTGTAACCATCAGCTCACTTTTCAGGGCCTGGACGTTAAATGCTTCATGAGCAGGAGAGTGCCCGCAGGCGTTTGCAGCAAAACTGCTGCCAGAGCTGTGCAGAATGCCAGCTGTAAGAGCACAGGCAGCCAGGAGACGGGAAAAACGAGACATATGGTTCCTCCGGTATATACTGGAACCAGCATTTCTGTCGTGTCTGACAGGGGATGCACAGATCTGTTTCAGCATACAAATGGTTTTTTTAAAAATTTCAGGTGACGCGGAATAGCGCATTTAGTCGGGGAACATACAGATGTTTTAACTCTATTTCTATGGTGTTTGGTGCGCATTGTAAGTTTTTTTTAAAGTAACCCATTTATAGCTGTCAGGGAAAAACAGAACGAAAACAGAGAACAGCTATGACTAAATTATGTCATAAATAACAAAAACAGCCAGTTTCATACTGGTAGTGCTTTTTTAAGCTCTTTCTTCCTGGCTCCGGATGTTCTAAGTGCAGAGGTCATAATAGTTATGTATTCTGTAATTGGACTGGCAATCATTTGAAGCGTTATGTCAGGATGGTTGCGGCTGCATTTTTAACAACTGATAAAAAATTAAGTGGAGTTGACGAGTGCGCTTGCGAGAATTTGCTGTGCTGGCAGTGTCGGGTACTATGCTTGCCGGTTGTGCGACGACCACGGGTTCTGTTTCTGCGCCTGCCGGGTCTCCTAATCCGTTCGGGTATCTGAAAACATCAGCTGTGTGTACGACAACGCCAGTAACGGCTGGTGCTGATGGTCAGCTCTCAACGACCATGACGGTGCGCTCTGATGACGGGCTGTGTGAACTGAAAGTCTCTCAGCCAGGTGGTGGTGCTTACGCCTCTTTTGGTGTTGATCCTGTGCCAGAACACGGTAAAGCGCTGATCTATGATCTGGATAGCGATACACATATCACCTACACCCCGACTCTGGGTTATGCCGGTACAGACGAATTTGTTGTCACTCTTATTCCGACAGCAGGTGGCGCCCGCCAGCATCTGAAAGTTTCAGTGAAAGTTGATGCGACAGGTGTCGTCGCAGCTAAGCCGGTAGTTCCGGCCCAGGCAGAGAAAGCACCAGTTAAAGCAAAAGCTCCTGTGCGCCGTCGTGCACCGGTTAAGAAATAAATCAGGTAAAATTAACCGGCTTCCTTATTCTCAGGTCTGAGGAAGCCGGGCCTTCTGCGTTTTATTGTGAAAACAGGGCGCAGGTCTTAGTTTTCAGATGGAAAAAGTAATAGGCTCATTTAAAGGCCGCTTGAGCCCTGCGCTTTCGGTCTTTTTAACCAGATCATCAAGGCTGGTTTTTTTCATTTGTGCCGTGACTTCTTTATCAAGCTGTTTCCAGGTCGGGTCTATAACCTTTGCAAAGAGCGGCCCCTGTGGGCCATCTTCATGACCTGGTTCATCCTGAGTGACGGCTGCAATGATATCAACCAGTGAGATATCACGCCGGGGACGACCGAGTCTGTAGCCGCCGCGTGGTCCGCGTATGCTTTCAAGCAATCCTGTACGGGAGAGGGACTGTAGCAAAGGCTCAATTCCTCTGCGGGCCAGGCTTGAGCGCTCGGCAATATCAGCCGCACTCACAGTGCCGGAACGGCCGGCGTAAAAAGCCACATCCAGCATAATCAGAATTGCTGTTATGGCCCGGTCTCGGCGCAAAATCATGTTCCGGTATCCTTCCACTGTAAAAAAGGAAATAAAATGTTAAAAGCTGCTCTAACCCCCCTATAGCAGGGGATGCTCTGTTTATCTACGAACTTATTTCGTATTATATTCATTAGAACAGGTTTATTCAGGCAACAATAATAAGGCAGTGATATGAGCGTTTCCGATCTTGATGCCGCAAAATATGGTTTTGCAGCTCCTCGTGGCCGGGTTTACGAGTCTATTGTTGATGTTACAGGCGGAACACCACTGGTCGCTGTTCCGCATCTGACAAAAGAGGACGAACTTCAGGCGCGTCTTCTTCTCAAGCTCGAGTTTTTCAATCCTCTTGGCTCCGTTAAGGATCGTATCGGGGCAGCTATGATACTCGCGGCAGAGAAAGAAGGGCGCATCAGCCCAGGACGGACGGTTCTTGTCGAGCCGACATCAGGCAATACCGGTATTTCTCTGGCTTTTGTTGCAGCTGCGCGTGGTTACCGCCTGGTGGTAACCATGCCGGAGGGAGCATCCATTGAGCGCCGCCGCATGTTGCGCCTTATGGACGCTCAGGTTGAACTGACCCCCTCACGTTTAGGCATGGCGGGCGCTATAGCGCGTGCTCATGAAATTATTGAGGAGATGCCGGATGCCTGGATGCCCGGGCAGTTTGATAACCCGGTTAACCCGCAGATTCATGCTCTCACAACAGCTGAGGAGATCTGGGCAGATACCGATGGTGCGGTAGATGTTGTGGTGGCTGGTGTAGGTACCGGAGGTACTGCTACAGGTATCGCAGAATGCCTGAAACCACGTAAAAAAGGTCTTCAGGTTTTTGGTGTTGAGCCCACAGAAAGCGCTATCCTGAATGGGGATGAGCCCGGACCTCACGGTATTCAGGGCATTGGCCCTGGTTTTTGTCCTGCAACGCTGCATACAAAGTCGCTTGATGGTGTGCTGACAACCTCAGAGCGTGAGGCAATTGCGGCAGCCCGGCGCTGTGCCCGTCTTGATGGCATTCCTGTTGGTATTTCCTCTGGTGCAAGTCTGCATGCTGCTTTGCAGCTTGCGAAAAAAGATGAGTACAAAGGCAAAACAATCGTTGCTATTGCACCCTCTTTCGCAGAGCGTTATCTCTCAACGTCTTTGTTTAACGGGCTCTGAAAAACTATCATACAGGCCTCAGCTCTGTTCAGGGCAGAGGCCTGGTCTGGTAGAGAGAGATTCTCAGGCCACCATGAGGAACCGGAGCCGTTACCGGCAAAAATGGCAGAGCTGTTGCATGCGCCAGGCTGGATTCGCTGGTGATTATAGCGACACGCCATCCTGAAAAGCGGGCTTTCATCGTGTTGCCAAAAGCCCGGTAAAGTGCGGCCAGCTGTGCCTTGTCACCCAGCCTGGTGCCATAAGGCGGGTTACAGATTACCAGGCCAGGAGCCTCTCCCTCAGGTGGAGAGATCTCGCTCACAGGCTGGCAGGCAAAGGCCGTATAGCTGTCAACGCCAGCTCTTTTTGCATTAGCCTCACTCATGACAATGGCACCCGCATCCCGGTCGCTGCCACAAAAACGGCAGGAAGGAAGACGTGCGCTTTTAACAGCGCGCATTTTCTCCCAGGCCTCTTTGTCAAAAGGCACGAGCTGTTCGAAGGCAAAATGTCGTGCGCGTCCCGGGTTCAGGCGTGCGGCAATTTCTGCTGCTTCGATTATAAAAGTGCCGGACCCACACATCGGGTCAAATACCGGTTCAGCACCGGTGTAGCCGCATTGCATCAGGAAAAGAGAAGCCAGTGTTTCGCGTAGCGGAGCACGATTTACAGCTTCTTTTGATCCCCGACGATGTAAAAGCTCTCCTGATGTATCTATACTTATCGTGCAGATATCGTCCTCAATACGGGCTTTTACGGTAATTTCTGCCGTTTCGGCGCCGGGAGCTCCCATACTTGCTGTGATAGCCCGTGCAATACGCTCACTGGCAGCACCAGCATGATAAATGCGCGATCTTGCACAGGTCGCCTCAACACGGAAAGGTTTGTCAGCAGGAAGTAGCTTCCCCCACTCGAAGGTTTGCGCTCTGCGTTCAAGCTGGCTCAGATGACGTGCAGGAAAAGACAGCACACGAGCCAGTATTTTACTGGTCCCTCTGATCCATAAATTCGCACGCCACACCTCTGGCCAGCCACCTTTTATAGTGACGCCACCGGGCACAATGCGTGCCTGTTTAAAACCTTTAAGGCGCACTTCATTGCACAACACCGGCTCGAGCCCTGGTGTTGTGGCAAGAAAAATATCAAACTCTGAAGGGTATGTCATAAAATTCCGTTGCGCCTAACGGAGCAGGATCTCAACCCGACGATTCTGAGGTTCCCTTGTGTTCGGGCCTGTATGAACGAGAGGGTCTGCCTGACCATAGCCGTGGACATCAATTGTAGCGCCAGGTACGCCATCGCGCATCAGTTCAGCTTTGACTGCATTTGCACGACGGATGGAGAGAGCCATGTTGTACTCTGCTCCGCGTTTCTGGCCCGGGAAAGCAGATGAATTATCCGTATAACCAGAAACCACAATCCGGGTCAGGCTGGTATGAGTAGAGGCCTGCGCGGCAGTAGAAACGATTGAGCGTGCTTTATCAGTCAGAGTTGCCCGATCCCAGTCAAAGAAGATCAGGTAGCTACGGGTTGCCTGAGGTGCGGGTGCAGCAGGAGTCGCCTCTTCCGGCGGGGGTGGTGGTGGCGGTGCAGGGTTAAATTCATACCGCAGCCCGAGCATCAGTGAGTGATTGAAGTCGGTTTTGGTGTCCCTGTTGCCTGTAGCCAGACTATAAGCCTTGGTCTGATCGGCTCCTACTGTTCCGATAGAAACAGCATGGTGCGATTGCGGACCCAGCATAGTCCAGAAACGATATTCAGCTGTGAGGGAAAGTCCCACAACCCAGGGTGACGGGAAGGACAGACCGAACATGCCCTGATAAGCAAAATTACCAAAGGTACCGCCAATACCCTGACGGAACTGGTTCCCTGGTGCTGTCACTGAGGTGCGCATGTTGGTCCAGCCATAGCCGATACCAGCACCAAAATATGGGAAAATCCAGGGACGGCCAACATCCATGTCAAAGAAAGCATTGGCCATCACGCCATAGGTCTGTCTGCGCCCACCGGCTTTGCTGCTGACAGCACTCGATATGAATTTTTCATAAGCCATGCTGCGATAGTCGCCCTCGACCTCGACACGGAAGCCGTTACCCAGTCCATAGCCGAGTGAGCCAATGCCTGTTCCGCCCGTGCGCCAGCGATCCCGGCCGGTGGGGAACATAGGTGAGGAGCGGACGCGCTGATCCTGGTTGAAAGTCGCACCGCCTTCGCCGCCAATATAAATGCCCTGCACTGGCTGTGCGCAGGCCGGAGCCAGGCTAAGCAGATACAGGCCAGCAGCAGCCAGCGGCGCAGAAAGCAATGTCCGCCCGAGAAGATCTTGGCGCCGCTTCATCTTTTTCTCCCGCACTGGCACTGACTGTTCAGTGGCCTATAACAATAGTGTATGCATACGGTCTGTAGAACCGCTATGCCTTTCTTGCTGTAAACTTGCATGATCTGCAACAGGTGAGAGGAATTGTTTTATGATACACTCTCATTATCTGCCCTGTTGTTCCTCCATGTGTGGCTGAAATGATATACTCTTAACGATTATTTTCATACCAGAGTTGCTTCAAATGGTAATCTGAAACCGGGCGCTTCGAGCTCCAGTACCCATAAATCGGGGTCATACCGTCTCTGCCTTTCAATGTACTGCCCTGTCTCCTCAACTGTAAGAGGTATTTCTCCGCTGGAAAAAAACCATGCCGGATCACCATTTGTTGTACGGGTCTGAGACAGAATCATAGCAGATCCATCACGTTCGAGTAAAACAACCAGCAGACTGCCAGCTTCGGATGCCCCTTTGTGGATGAGCATCGCTGATTGTCCGTCCCTGCCAGCTTCGCGCAGAATGGCTTTAGCAGCGATATCAGCTCGTAGTCGTGGTGCAGACATTACTGATGTGTCGCCGTTGTCTGCTGAGATGCATCCTCTGGGGTAGCGGAAATGGCAGCTTTATACCAGGCTTTATTATTGAGAATCATCTGTGCGGTCTCAGTATCTTCGTCTCTGCCCAGAGCTGCCGGGCAGGCTTTACGAATGGAAAGGATGTTTGATGTCGAAATAGGGAAACGTGCTGATCGAGAGGCTTCAAGAGCTGGTTTATTTTCAAGGTGCCCCTGAGACAGGGCATGCATCTGCCGGGCAATGGCACTGGCGCCGAGGCTTGTGCAGATATGTGGCATGACGCCGAGTCCCTGCAATGGCCAGTCCAGCGGAGCCATGACGCGGCTCCAGGTCACGAACAGCTCACTTTTATTAGGTAGCTGGGCCACGGTTTGTACCAGGCCTTTCCCCAGGGTTGAGCTGCCTATAATTACGGCTCTGTGATGGTCTGCGAGGGCCGCAGCCAGAATTTCTGCCGCGCTGGCGGTGTGCCCATCCACCAGTACTGCAATAGGCAGGCCGCTGGTCATGTCGCCACCCTGTACCGCCCAGATATGATTAGCCTCCGGGTCACGGCCATCAGTTACTGCAGCAACGCCGTGATCGAGCAGAAGGGCAGACGCCGTGACAGCCTGCTGCAGTACACCACCCCTGTTTCCTCTGAGGTCGATGATGATGCCGCGCAGATGTGTATCCTGCATCGCCTGGTCGAGATACTGGCTCATCTCTTCTGCAGTATCAGAGGAGAAAGCTGTGATACGTAAAATAAGCAGTGAGCCACTGGTAAAAGCAAACACTGTTTCAGGCGGTACCCGTGCCCTGCGTACAGACACAACGTGGCTGCGTTTACGACCTGGAGAGAGAAGGCGCAGATGTACAAGGGAATCTTCATTCCCTTTGAGCCATTCTGAAACAGTTTTTACACTCTGGCCGGCTGTTGAGCGGCCATCTACGGCAACCAGCCTGTCACCCGCATCAACAGAGGCTGTCCAGGCCGGGCCGTTGGCATTTACCGTTTTAATGAGGATATGTCCGCCCTTGTGAGTAAGCGTAACACCGGCATCGGCCTCACCGCCGGTACGGGCTATCCGGTCTGAGCTGGCAGGGGATGGTCCGATATAGCGTGAGTAAGGGTCAAGATGATTAAACAGCTCATCAAAAAAGGTTTGAAGGAGATCATCCTGGCTGATTTTACGAAAAGTTTCTGAATGGGTCTGTGCCGCCGTTATAAAATGCACAGCCAGCTCTACCCAAGCGGCACTGTCTGCGGCAGGTGGTGCAGGCTGAGTAAAAAGCGTTTTTTGCCCGTCCATGAGACTGATTTCTTTTTTATCAGTATGCAGGGACAATGTCGGGTCAAGGGCTGTTAGTGCCCCCAGCCCCCACAGAGTGAACTCCCTGGCTGAATGATATTCAAGCGTGCGGGGGGTCAGAAACTCAAGTGCCGTTGCCATGACAGCGCGGAGCATAGCGTTATCGGCTGACGGGGCGGCGGTTATTACGAAAGGGGGTTTTGCCCCACCGGACAGAGAGTCCATGCTGTTAGCAGAATTTTGCATGGCAGAGTGTTCTGTACCAGGAGGCATTACAGACAGGTTTGCGCCTGAAGTATTATGTATCAGCGATGATGTCTGAATTGCTGACCCGAGGGTGTAAGGCAGGTTATGTCCGTCGTCGCTGGTTTGCGCCATGAGTGGCGAGGGCCTGGTACAGGCCAGCGCGACAATAAGAAATAAAGGTATTTTTCGTGCCAGGTGAGCATGACAGCTTTCGCTGTCACCGGGGGATATCTGACGTATCAGGGAGAAGAGAGAGCACTCCCGTTGCCTGGTTTGTTGCTTTGAGCACCACGGAGAGCACACTGCCAGGCTGAAGCGCAGACCGGGAATATAATGTGGCGCGTAAGGAGTGCGAGTCGTCATAAAACCCTGAATAATTCAGCAAGACACCAGAGGAAAGAAAAGACGGAGTTCCCGTTTTCGTCAATATAAGCCCAAGCCCCTTCTGTGTCATTCTGGTCACTGTCGCTGTGAGTAGAGTGCCACAGCAGGGTCTCAGGTAAGCCGAGGCAAGGCGGCTCAGGCAGTCCTGCACCGCAGAAGATGAGCGGGTTTCTGTATAGTTAAGATGTTCAGCCAGAATGCCCGGATGTGCCGTATCATCATCTCTGATCTGTGCTTTTTGATCAAGTATTTTAGTCAGAGCCCGGTGGTTGATCAGGTCAGTATATCGTCTGATTGGGCTGGTGAAGTGCGTGTATACAGACAGGCCCAGCCCATGATGCCCGCCAGGCAGGGGAGTGTACCGGGCCATTATCTTATCAGAGCTGTATTTATTATGTGAGCTCCTGCTGTGCACCCTGAACAGCCCGGGGGCAGAGAGGTGCTGCATTTTCTGTGCGATGAACTGGTTAGCCGTAATCATACAACTGGCAACAAGGTCGTGAGCAGGCAGCCTCTGACGCGGCATAAAGGAGACAGGGCTGCCAGCATCATCACATATGACATGCCAGTTCAGGCTGTTATTCTCATAACTGCTGTCAGCACCATTCTGGCTGATTTTCGTCCTCAGAGCCCTGGATGTGTCAGACAGTGTTAAAATCTGACGGGTCGGAATATGAGGCGCCGGGGGTTCAGACGTGTCGAGGCAATGTTGCACCTGTTTATAGGTCAGCCGTGCCGCACTGCGCATAATCGCACGGTCAATGGTGCCTGATAGTAAAGTACCGTCGGGAGCGATATGCAGGTCGAGGGCAATGCAGAGCCGGTCTTCTCCGGGTTTTAAAGAGCACAGGTCAGCAGAGAGTGTTGCTGGCAGCATAGGGATGGTACGACCAGGCAGATAAACAGAGGTGCCTCGCTCCCGTGCTTCATTGTCCAGCGCCGAGCCGGCCGGTACGTAGCAGGCAACATCTGCAATGGCGACGATAAGGTGAAAACCTTTCTCCGTGCGTTCAGCCCAGAGTGCGTCATCAAAGTCCTGAGCTGTTTCATCATCAATAGTAATCAGAGGAACTGTTCTGAGGTCTCTGCGCTGCTGCAATTCTGCTTCCGGCAGAGGTTTTTTCCGTACCTCCTGTGCTTCGTTCAGAGCGTCGGACGGGAATTTTTCAGGCAAATTATGAGTGATAATACTCAGCTGCGCGGCCTGGTCCTGTGCTGATGTGGCCTGCAGAAAGGAGCAGAAACTAACCTGTGCCAGACCATTTTTATTATGAGAGAGCAGGCGCACCATCATGAGTGCCCCCACTTTCATATGCGCTAAAAGAGAGTCGTTCTGGTCTGTTGACAGCTGCAGTCGCAGGGAGAGACGTTTATCGCAGGGGTAAAGCTCTATACAGACTGACGGCCCGTTGCTGGTAATTGTGTCGACACAGGCAGGAAGGTCACGGCTCACGGGTGCAAGAAGTGCCAGAGGTCGCCCTTCACGCAGGTTGCGGGGTGGTGATGACGGGCGAAGTCTGACACTGACAAGGTCACCAGGCAGAACCAGTGTGCCGTCTGGCAGATCAGATATCAGCCTGACACCAGTATTGGGGTCAGAGGCAAGGTACGCAAAAACACAGCCATCCTCGCGGCGCCGGGTAACACGTACGCGTGCTGTGTCTGGCATATCTGGGATAGATTTAAGACGCCCTGCCGGTAGCCAGGCCAGCGCACCACACAGGGCCATGTCATGCAGCATGACACGCAGAGCCCGTTTGAGGTGCAGAGGCAGACCAAAAGCACGCAGAATTTCAGCAACACCAACCGGTGTGCCTTCCTGCTCCAGAAAAGTACGGAGTGCTTCGCTGTCAGGAAGGGCTGAAGCCCCGTGGCTTCTGCCCATCAGGCTTATTCTTCAGCCTTTTTTTTTCGCGTGGCTGTAGCACGGGGTTTTTTAGCCGCGGGGGCTTTTTTAGGCGTTTTTTCTTTCTCTTCCGTATCTTTTGTTTTTTTCTCAGCCGTTTTTTTGGTCGTGGTTTTCTTTTTAGTTGCTGTGGCTTTTTTCTTCAGTGGTTTGCCTTTTTCTGTCAGAAGCGTGAGAGCCTCCTCCAGCGTGACAACGTCCATATCTGTGCCACGTGGTAATGTGGCTACCATCTGATCATGCTGCACATAGGGGCCAAAACGGCCTTTGCGCACCATCACGGGCTCACCATCTTTTGGATGAGCACCCAGCGTGCGGATAGACGCCAGCTTTTTGGCCAGCGCATCAACAGCACGGTTCAGACCAATGGTCAGAACGTCATCATCTTTATCCAGTGAGCCAAAAACTTTACCCATTTTGACGTAAGGTCCAAAACGGCCAAGACCAGCCTCAATAGGCTCACCTGTTTCCGGATGAGGGCCGATCAGGCGCGGCAGAGAGAGGAGCCCCACAGCCTGGTCGAGTGTAATTTTATCACCATCGGTATTTTTAGGCAGAGAAGCGCGCCTGGGCTTGGCTTTTTTATCTGCCGGGTCAGGTTCGCCCTGCTGCACATAAAGCCCCCAGGGGCCCTGGCGAACAGTAATATCTTCTCCTGTTACAGGGTGCTGCCCCAGAATTTTCATGCCATCTTTAAGAGCGGCTCCACCTTCGCCTTCTTCAGCGCTTTCAGCTGAGAGACGACGTGTAAACTGGCACTCAGGATAGTTGGAGCAGCCAATAAATGCCCCGTAACGGCCGAGTTTGAGGCCAAGGCGTCCCGTACCACATGATGTGCAGTGACGCGGGTCTGACCCGTCAGTGCGGGGCGGGAAGAAGAAAGGTCCAAGGTCAGCATCAAGTGCATTGAGTACATCAGTGATGGTGAGTTCGCGGGTATCTTCAACTGCTTTAGAGAAGCTGGCCCAGAAAGAGGACAGAACCTCTTTCCATTCTGCTCGGCCATCTGAAATATCATCAAGCAGCTCTTCAAGGCTGGCAGTGAACTGCGGGTCGACATAACGCTCGAAGAAGGACACGAGGAAAGCTGTAACCAGCCGTCCCCGGGCTTCAGGCACGAAGCGTTTATTTTCAAGCATGACATAGTTGCGGTCACGCAGAACGGTCAGAATAGAGGCGTAGGTGGAAGGACGGCCAATGCCAATCTCTTCCATTTTCTTCACCAGTGAGGCCTCAGAAAAACGTGGCGGTGGCTGAGTGAAATGCTGCTCGGCATCAGCGTTGCTCAGGGCTGTTTTGTCACGCTCCTGCATGGCAGGGAGCATGCGGCTCTCATCATCGGCAGCTTTATCGTTGTCATCGTAGCTTTCGGTATAGAGACGCAGAAAGCCATCAAAGGTAATAACAGAGCCATTAGCGCGCAGAATGGTTTTTGCAGCGGGATCAGCAATGTCTACAGCAACCTGGTCAAGTGTTGCAGATGCCATCTGGCTGGCAACAGCACGTTTCCAGATCAGCTCATATAAACGGCGCTGATCAGATGTCAGATGAGGCGCGACAGTTGCCGGAGAGAGAGAGACATTGGTCGGACGAACAGCCTCGTGAGCCTCCTGTGCATTTTTCGCTTTTGAAGCATAATGACGTGGCTGCTCAGGCAGATAATCAGCACCGATATCTTTGCTGATGTGCTGGCGGATAGCATTGATGGCTTCAGCAGCCATCTGCACACCATCGGTTCGCATATAGGTGATCAGACCAACGGTTTCACCGCCCAGGTCAATACCCTCATAAAGCTGCTGCGCTGTGCGCATGGTTGCCTGTGCGCCCATGCCCAGCTTGCGTGAGGCTTCCTGCTGCAGTGTCGAGGTTGTAAAAGGTGGCTGTGGGTTGCGGCGGGTTTTGCGGCGTTCAATAGCATGAACAGACAGAGTCGCTGTTTCAACAGCTTTGCGGGCAGCCTCAGCCAGAACCGCATTATTCAGATCAAACTGATCAAGTTTTTTGCCGTCGAGATGTGTCAGGCGTGCGGTAAAGGGGGCACCTGAGACAGTCGAGAGAGCTGCGGTGACTGTCCAGTACTCACGTGGCTGGAACACTTCGATCTCTGCTTCGCGTTCACAGATAAGACGCAGAGCGACAGACTGCACACGTCCCGCGCTGCGCGAGCCAGGAAGTTTGCGCCACAGAACAGGGGAAAGGGTAAAGCCCACCAGGTAATCAAGTGCGCGGCGTGCTAGGTAAGCCTCAATCAGGGGGAAGTCGAGGTCACGCGGGTGAGCCATAGCGTGCCTGACGGCACTTTTGGTAATTTCGTTAAAGGTGACACGCTGTACTTCAATGCCTTTGAGAGCTTTTTTCTCTTCGAGCATAGAGCGCACATGCCATGAAATGGCTTCCCCTTCGCGGTCAGGGTCAGTGGCAAGGTAGAGGGTGTCAGCACCACGCAGTGCTTTGATGATGGCCGCAATCTGTTTTGATCCGCGCTCATCAGACTGCCATGACATCGCAAAGTTTTCGTCAGGTCGAACGGAGCCATCTTTAGGAGGCAGGTCGCGGACATGGCCGAAAGAGGCGAGAACGATATAACCGTCGCCCAGATATTTGTTGATTGTTTTCGCCTTTGCAGGCGATTCGACCACAACAACGTCAGTCATACTCTCTCCGACCTGCCCAGCGTGGCAGGAGTACTCAGTTAATTATTTCACAGGTTATCAGGCTGCCAGAACAACCCGCCCTCCGGGAAGAACTGTGATATCTCCTTCGAGCTCCAGTTCCGTCAGCGCGGTAAGGACCATAGAAGGTGAGAACTGACAGTGCCGGACAAGATCGTCAACAGGTAGGGGCGTATATGACAGGAGATCAAGTATTTTTTCTTTGATCTTTTTATTTTCGTCAGCTTCATTTTCAGGCTCAGAGGCTGATTTAGTCCTGTTTTCCGGCGGTGTAGTCATTTTTTCTGCCTCCATGGCAGAAAAAGAAAAAAAAGACTGAGAAGGTGAATGTGTTCCCCGCAAAGAAGCTTCAGAGCTACTTTCCTGGCAGGGAAAGGGTGGAAGTGCGGCCAGAACATCTGCTGCACTTTCTGTCAGAACAGCTCCTTGACGCAGGAGGTCGTTGCTGCCTTTATTACGTGGGTCGAGCGGTGTGCCAGGAACAGCAAAAATTTCACGTCCGTAGCCGGCGGCCAGACGTGCTGTAATCAGTGTGCCAGACTGCATTGAGGCTTCAATGACAACACACCCCGCGCTTAACCCGGCAATAAGTCTGTTGCGGCGGGGAAAATGTCTGGCTGTTGGAAAAGTACCGGCAGGCGCTTCAGTGATGACGACGCCTTTTTCTTCGATTTCATTTTGTAGTTTTATGTTTTCAGGGGGGTAAGGGCAGTCCAGCCCTCCTGCGATGGCAGCAATTGCACGCCCTGTGCGGTGCAGGCTGCCAAGATGTGCAGCACGGTCGATTCCGCGTGCCAGGCCTGAGACCACACTTAGCCCGGATTCGACTAGGTCTGTAGCCAGATTTTCTGCTATTTTCATTCCCTGCGCTGAGGCATTGCGGGCACCGACAATGCCGATACTCTGCTGATTGAGGTAAGCCGGGTTTCCAAGGCAGATCAGAACCGGAGGGGCATCAGGACACTCCCGCAGGAGACGGGGGTAAGATGCATCAAGCAGAGTGATAAATTGCCCGCCCAGTTTTAATGTCGCATCAATTTCGCGCATAACCTGGTCCGTTCCAGGTGGTGCGGGGGGTGCCGTGCCGCGGATGCGAAGAGAGGGCAGAGCATCCAGAGCGGCCTGAGGTGTATGGTAGCGTGCGATAAGTTGCTGCCACCGATGTGGCCCGATGAAATCCGTGCGGGCCAGGCGGAGGCAGGCAACCAGGTTATCCATTACAGGAAATTATTTTTTCTTCCGTTCAACACGAGGTTCTGTACCGCTTAGCAGGCGGACAATATTCGCATGATGACGCGCGATGATCAGAATGCTGATAAGCAAAAGAGCCAGAACTTTTGGGTCGTGGTTAATTTTAAAGCCATTGAGTGCCAGGGCGGTCAGGGGAATGGCGATAAACCCGGCAAGAGCACCGGCTGATGAAATGCGGGTGAGTTTGGCTGTAATCAGCCAGACAATCCCTCCGGTCAGAGCTGTCAGGGGGGAGAGGCCAAGAGTCACTCCCAGCCCTGTGGCAACGCCTTTGCCGCCCTTAAACCCGAGAAAAACAGGAAAGCAGTGCCCCACTACAGCGGCAACGGCAGTGGCTGCGGCAATGCGGGTGCTAAAAACGGGTGGCGTCATGATCCATGCAATCAGCACGGCAATCAGGCCTTTACCCATGTCCAGCAGTAATGTTGCTGCTGCCAGCTTTTTATTGCCGGTGCGCAGCACATTAGTTGCACCAATATTGCCTGAACCAATTTTGCGCAGATCGCCTTCACCTGCGAGACTGGTCAGTATCAGGCCAAAGGGAACACTGCCCAGGACGTACCCCAGAAAAGCCAGAGCTGCTAAAAGCCACAGCGCATAGGAAGGGAAGTCCTGCATTATTTTTCGGTCTTTCGATACACAGGCACCCCGGCTTTCCAGGTGCCCAGAACCAGACCTTCAAGAGCACGGCCATCAAAAGCTGTGTTCTGCCCGCGGCCGGGCAGCTTACCTGCCTCTACAAGCCAGCTCTGCTCAGGTGAGAAAAGGCACAGATCAGCCGCCGCACCTTTAGCGAGAGTACCGGCTGAAGATTTCAGTAAAGCCGCAGGCTTGCTGGTCAGCAGAGCCAGAGCATCAGAGAGGGACAGCGTGCCATCATGCACGCGTGTCAGAGTAACGCCCAGAAGGGTGGCCATACCTGCCCCGCCGGTTGCTGCCTGAGCAAAAGGCAGACGCTTATCATCAGCATCACGTGGCATATGGTCAGAGGCAATAGCATCAATCGTGCCGTCAGCCAGTGCTGCACAGACTGCCAGTCTGTCTGACTCGGGGCGAAGGGGAGGGGAGAATTTTGCGTAAGTACGAAAACCCTCAATAGCGTTTTCATTCAGGTCAAAATAATGTGGGGCTGTGTCACAGGTAATGGCCAGCCCGCGTTTTTTGGCCTGACGGATCAGCTCAAGCCCTTCAGCCGTTGAGACATGGGCAAAATGAAGTTTTCCACCGGTCATTTCTGCCAGGCGGATATCTCTGGCGATCATGATGGCTTCGGCAGCGGAGGGAATGCCACCAAGCCCAAGGCGTGTGGCCAGGTTGCCGGCTGTTGCACAGCCTGAACCTGCCAGTGATGGTTCTTCAGGGTGCTGTACAACAAGAGCGTTAAACCCGCCAGCGTATGAAAGTGCCAGGCGCATCAGGCGGGCCGGGTCAACAGCGCGTGCCCCGTCAGTAAAGGCAATGGCACCGGCTTCATGCAGCAGGCCAATTTCTGCCAGTTCTTTACCTTCACAGCCTTTGGTCAGCGCACCATAGGGCAGAATGGTAATCGCACCGGTTTCTTCCCCCCGGCTGCGCAGCAGGCGCACAAGCGCAGGGTTGTCGATAGCGGGTTTGCAGGTGGGCAGAACTGCGATGGTCGTGATGCCACCGGCAGAGGCGGCCCGTGCGGCAGAGGCTACGGTTTCACGGTACTCATAACCTGGTTCACCAATTTCAACGCGCATATCAACGAGGCCGGGGCAAAGCACCGCCCCGCGGCCATCAATGCTTACGGCCTCTTCCGGGCGGCCTTCAGCGCCGGCCTGATCAATGGCTTCAATAATACCGTTGCGCACAAGCAGGCGGCCTGGCTGGTCGAGAGAGGCTGCCGGGTCAATAAGGCGGACATTTTCAAAAAGAAGGGTGCTCATACTGAATGCCTGCTGCGTGTCAGCCGATCGAGTACAGCCATACGCACAGCTACACCCATTTCGACCTGTTCCTGAATAACGCTCTGATCTGAATCAGCGACCTGACTGTCAATCTCCACGCCGCGGTTCATCGGGCCCGGGTGCATGACAAGTGCTTTGGGTCTGGCCAGAGCCAGGCGTTTCTGGTTGAGACCATAAAAGCGGAAATATTCGCGCGGGCTGGGGATAAGCCCGGAGGACATCCGCTCATGCTGCAGGCGTAGCATCATAACAACGTCTGCATCTTTCAGACCGTCTTCCATGGTATGAAAGATCTCAACACCAAGGTGTCTGATAGCACCAGGCACAAGAGTTGGTGGTCCGACAACTCTCACTTTGCTGCCCATTGTGGTCAGGAGGTGAATGTTGGAGCGCGCCACGCGTGAGTGTGCGACATCACCGCAGATAGCGACGGTCAGCCCGGCCAGGTGCCCATAATGTCGGCGAATAGTCAGGGCATCGAGCAGTGCCTGGGTAGGGTGCTCGTGCATGCCGTCACCAGCATTAACGACGCTGGCATCAACCTTGCGCGCCAGCAGGGCTGGTGCGCCAGACTGTGAGTGACGCACGACCAGCAGATCAGCCTGCATGGCATTAAGTGTCGCTGCTGTGTCGAGCAGCGTTTCACCTTTATTGACCGAAGACTGAGCGACGGACATGTTAATCACATCAGCGCCAAGACGCCGGCCGGCCAGCTCGAAAGACGTGCGGGTGCGGGTACTGTCTTCAAAAAACAGATTAATCAAAGTACGCCCGCGCAGTACATCGCGGGAGACTTTGCGGGAGCGGTTAAGCAAGGCGTAGTTCTCGGCCAGATCAAGCAGGGGCTCAATCTGGTCGGGAGGCATACCCTCCAGACCAAGCAGATGCCGGATAGGGGTGTCCGAAGAACTAGCCATGCAGCACTGCTCCTGTTCTGGCCAGAGTTTCATCCCGTCCGAGAGCGGCCAGGGTGGCATCAATGCCCGGTGAGCTGGTTGACCCGGTCACTGCTGCGCGCAGCGGCTGAGCAACCTGGCCCAGTTTATGCCCTTCACGCTCGGCAAACTGTCGCAGTGTGCTGTCAATTGTCTCAGCTGTGAAGTCAGGAGCTGCTGCCAGATCGCGTGAAATGCCGTCAAGAATCTGCAGTGCTTCGGGTGTCAGCAGTTTCTTTGCTTTTTCGGTAAAAGGTAAAGGTACCTGCCGCCCCAGAAACTGCGCATTTTCAGTCAGCTCAACCAGTGTACGTGCCCGTTCTTTCAGGCCTGGCATCAGAGCAAGCAGGCGTGTACGGGTTGTGTCATTCACCTGCACGCCGTCAACAGCTTTCAGGCGCTCAAGAACATCATCAGTCAGACGTTCATCGTCCGCCTGGCGCATCCATACAGCGTTGATGTGTAACAGCTTGGCATAATCCATGCGTGATGGCGCACGACCCACACCATCAAGGTCAAACAGTTTTATCTGTTCCTCGCGGGAGAGAATTTCAGCATCGCCATGTCCCCAGCCCAGACGCAGCAGATAGTTACACAGTGCTTCTGGCAGATACCCCATATCGCGGAATTCAACGACAGACTGTGCACCATGACGTTTTGAGAGTTTGGCGCCATCTGGCCCGTGAATCAGAGGCAGATGAGCAAATTCTGGCAGCTTCCATCCCATGGCGCGATAAATCATGGCCTGGCGGAAGGTATTTGTCAGGTGGTCATCACCACGGATAACGTGCGTAATATTCATGTCATGGTCATCAACCACAACGGCATGCTGATAAGTTGGTGTGCCATCAGAACGCAGGATGATCATGTCATCCAGCTCAGCGTTGGCTACGCGTACTTCACCCTGAACAAGGTCAGTAATGGTGGTTTCACCTTCACGCGGTGCTTTAATACGTACGGCATAAGGTGCGCCTTCAGGTGCTTCTGACGGGTCACGGTCGCGCCACATGCCATTATAGCGAGGTGGTTTGCTCTGCGCCATGGCGTCTTCACGCATCTGCTTCAGCTCTTCAGGTGTGCAGTAGCATTTATAGGCCAGGCCTTTTTCGAGCAGCTCAAGGGCGACTTCTGTATGGCGTGCCTGACGGGTGGACTGAAAGACCGGCTCTTCATCAGGTGTGATGCCCATCCAGGCCAGACCGTCAAAAATGACGTCGACAGCCTTTTGGGTCGAGCGCTCACGGTCAGTATCCTCTATACGAAGGAGGAACTTGCCACCGTGATGGCGGGCAAAGAGGAAGTTGAACAGGGCTGCGCGGGCATTGCCAATATGCAGCAGGCCTGTTGGACTCGGAGCAAATCGTGTGCGGATAGTCGTCATGATGTCACCCGTATCATGAGCAGGCAAAAGGAGCCATATGTGCTGACAGCTTATCGCGCATTCTGCACTATGGCAGCGATGAAAGGCAGAGTGACAGAATGTCTGCTGGCTGAACAGCGTCGTTTTATTGTGTGGGTGCCCGTTTGTCTGGCTCTGGGCATCGCGTGGTATTTTTCTCTGAGCTATGAACCTGCTGCGTTGCCGGGCGTGTGGGTGCCGCTTGCCGTTATTTTGAACGGGTGGGTGTTAATGTGGCGAGGCTGGCTGAATGTGTGGTGCCGCCTGTCAGGTGGTGTCTGTGCGTCAGTGGCGGCAGGATTTATGGCTGCGTGGAGTGCCGGGCATGCGCATACGCCCATGCCTGAGCTTCCCCGTCGCGCAACAGAGATAACCGCCGTCGTCAGGCATGTAAGTGACATGCAGCGTGATGGTCATCACATACGCAGTGCCGAACTGGCAGAGGCACGTTTTGACACATTCTATGATGACGGAATGCCTCCGTTACAGCGTATTATACGTCTCAAACTGCGTGAAGATGATCCTGTTGTCCTTGCTGCGGGTGATCAGGTGCGGGTGAAGGCTTTGCTTTTGCCGCCACCGTTCCCTTCTTTTCCTGATGGCAGGGATATGCAGCGTGAGTTCTGGTTTGCTGATGTGGCAGGAACGGGGCGTGCACTGCGCCAGACAGAGCGTCTGGGGCACAGTTCAGTGTCTTTGTTGCATGAAGGAGAAGCGATTCAGGTTTTGCGTGTGGCGTGGAGCGCACGTATTCGCGCAGCTCTGCCTGGCAGTGCCGGGGCTGTTGCAGCAACACTGCTTGTCGGCGAATCCGGTAGTATTCCTTCCGTGGTCAGGGAGCAGTTTGCCGCAGCCGGGCTTGCTCATATTCTATCCGTTGCGGGCCTGCATCTTGGCCTGGTGATGATGGTGCTGTTCTGGCTGTCACGTTTTGCTCTGGTATTGTGGGAGAGAGCTGCGCTGTACTGGCCCTGTAAGGCAATTGCCGCATGCATCGCCCTGGCGGGTGGCGGGGCCTATGCTGTGATAACCGGTTTACATGTGCCGGTTATGCGCAGTCTGATAATGGCGTCAGTTGCTGTGGCAGGGTTGTGTCTGGGCAGACGGGTTATGTCGATGCGCGGGCTGGCTCTGGCAGCTGCCATTCTGCTTGTCTGGCATCCTGAATTTTTACTGACAGCGGCTTTTCAGATGTCATTTATGGCTGTGATGGCACTTATTGCAGGTTATGAAGTGCTGGGGCCAGAGCTGTCTGCTTATCGTGCACGTTATGTCAGCAATAATCTGGCACGTATCGGGCACAGACTGGCCGGGCACGGTATGGCTCTTTGCATTACCAGCTTACTGGCCGGGTTATCGGCCCTGCCTGTTGTAATGGCACATTTTGGTGAAATTCAGCCCTATTTTCTGATCGCAAATCTTATAGTCGTACCTTTGATGGCGGTCTGGATTATGCCCTGGGGGCTCGTTACCTTTGTGCTGCTGCCTTTTCATCTTGAGGGGCTGGCCCTGGTACCCATGGGGTGGGGTATAAAGCTGACAATGCTGATTGCCGGGGTGGTGGCATCATGGCCGGCAGCGCATATGACTTTTTCTGGTATGTCCGTCCGGGGGCTGTGCCTTGTGCTGCTCGGGTTATGCTGGCTGTGCCTGTGGCGGCAGCGCTGGCGCTTACTGGGGTGTCTGCCCTTGTGTGTCGGGCTGTTATCATCATTGTTTGTGGCAAAGCCTGATATTCTTATCAGCTCCGACGGAGGGATGGTGGGGGTCAGGTCTGGCAGTGCTTTATGGCTGGGCGGGCATGCGCATGATGCCGCATGGGTGAGCCGGGCCTGGCGACAGCAGCTTGCTGTCAGCGCGGTAGATTCTTTCCCTCAGCAGGGGGAGGGGGCGGGAGGCAGGCTTATATGCGGTGAGGATAGCGGGCCTGGTGTGTGCGTGCTGATGGCGCATGATAAGGCGATTCTTATAGACCTGCGCAGTGCAGCGAATAGTGCGCAGCTGACCGCTGCAGCATGTGGCGGAATGGATGTTATTATCAGCGCAGCACCACTCAGGGGTAACTGCCCTGATGCGCCTGTCAGGCTTGATCGTTTTACGGCCTGGCGGCAGGGCGCACAAACCATTTTCATCGGGTCTCATACTCTGAGGGTACGCTCAGGGCGTGATGCTCAGGGTAAGCGCCCCTGGGTTATGGCTCCTGGCGGGCACGGGTTACCTGACCTGCCTTTAGCGCCCTCAGAATAAGAAGAAGTGGATAAGCCGAGGTATGCGGGAGAAAAAACCGGTCACGACATAGTTAGGTCCTATTTGTCCCCTTGCAGAACAGGCCCTCTCCCAGCTATCGGCGTTGGGTATGAATGACTCAAATGTAATTGATTCCTCAGTTTTGCAAAGACAGGGGCCTCTGGCAGCTTATCAGGCGCGTCTCGCGTCAGGTGAGCTCAGGTTTGACCCGGATCAGGAGCGGGTTGTTAAATCCTTTAATCAGTTGTGGATGCAGCTGGGCAATCTGCCGCCCAGGCGCTCTGCACCCAGGCCCGGGCTGCTGACAGGTCTGCTGCGCCGCGTTAAGCCTGAGCCACAGGTTAAACGTCCGCGCGGTTTATACCTTGTCGGGCGTGTTGGCCGGGGCAAGACCATGCTGATGGATCTGTTTTTTGAGTGTGTGCCGCTGCAGCGTAAAGAGCGTATTCACTTTCTGCGTTTCATGCAGGATGTACACAAAACACTTTATGACATGAAGCGCAGCCACCCCAATATGGCTGACCCTATACCACCTCTTGCAAAAAATATTGCTTCGCGCGTTGATCTTTTATGTTTTGACGAGTTCCAGATTAATGACATCGCTGATGCTATGATTCTGGGGCGTTTGTTTGAGGCATTATTTGCCGAAGGTGTGATAATTGTCACCACTTCGAACACAGTGCCTGGTGAGCTGTTTCAGAATCGTCCTGGTGCGGATGCCTTTAAACCTTTCATTGCCATTATTCATCGCGAGCTGGATACGGTCGAGCTTGATTCTCCGCGTGATTATCGCAGAGGCCGGCAGCAGGAGCAGACGACCTGGATTACACCGGCCGACTCTCAGGCAAAAAAATGTCTTGATGAAATTTTTGAAAAATATGCAGCCGGGCAGGAAGCCAGACCTTATACCATTCAGCTGAGCGGGCGTACGTTTGAGGTGGATCAGGCGGCTGGTTCAGTGGCCCGTTTCTCCTTCACTTCTTTGTGTGAACAGCCGCGTGGACCGGGTGATTATATCGCTCTTGCAAAGCAGTTCCCCGTTATTCTCATAGATGATGTGCGTGTGATCGGAGATGAGGAAACGAATCTCGCCAGGCGCTTCATTACAGTGATAGATGCCTTGTACGACAACGGAAATCTGCTGTTTGTGTCGGCTGAAGCGTCCCCCGATGAACTGTTCACGACAGGTGAGGGCGCTGATGCGTTTGCCCGTACTGCATCACGTCTTGCTGAGATGGGCAGCGAAAGCTGGCTTGAACGGGGCGCTCAGGCTGCGCGTGCAGCACATAGTGCTCTCTAGAGCGTGACAGCCAGGTATCTTGTCCCTGCTGCGGCCGCGGTTTAGCAAAACCACATGTGGGCTGAGTTTGTTCAGCTAAAAATATGACGTCACAGAGATGAGAGAGTGCACAGGGCATGATGTCGGAGAAAACAGTCAGTCAGAGGGTGTCGCGTGATTATAGTGCGGCAGTTCCTCTGTGGAGCTGTGGCGATGTGAAAGCGATGGTACTCTGTATTATGTCTGTGAAGAAAACATTACGAAGCCGCCTGGTGAGGTACAATTCAGGCTGGCAGGAGTCAGAGTGATATGACAGCTTCAGATACACTGGCATCGGCTCTTAACGGGGCTAATATTGCTTACCTTGCGGATTTATATGCACGGTGGGTTCAGGATCATAAAAGTGTGGATGTTTCTTTCGCGCAGCTGTTTGATTCTCTTGAAGAGGAAGAAGCTGCGGTTCTGAAAGATGCAGCGGGAGCCTCATGGGCCCCTCATGCTTCTATGATTACGGGCGAAGAGCCTGAAGCACCTGCAAAAGGTGCCGGTGCGGCCGATGGTCTTTCAGCGCAGCATAGTCTGGCTCTTGCCCGCCTGGTACGTGCTTACCGCACTTATGGCCACATGGAGGCAAACCTTGACCCGCTGGGTCTGAAGGTGCCTCAGCCACATGAAGAGCTCGACCCTGCGACCTATGGCTTTAGCAAAAAAGACATGAGCCTTGTGGTTTATGTTGGTGCCTTGCTCGAACCCCTGCTGAAGGGACCATCTGCTAAAGTTGGTGATGTCGTTGCAGCTTTACGCTCTGTTTACTGCCATAGCATTGGTGCCGAATACACCTATGCACGCAGTCATGAAGAACGTGAGTGGTTTCGCAAGCGCTTTGAAGGCGATAACTGGCAAAGTGGCCCCGGAGCTGATGAGCAGAAGCTCATCCTGAAAGATCTGACAGAAGCAGAAGGCTTTGAGGCATTCTGCCAGAAACGTTATGTCGGTGCTAAACGCTTTGGCCTTGAAGGGGGTGAGGTTTCTATCCCGTCACTCCACGCCATCATTAACCGTGCTGCAGGCAAGGGTGTTAAGTCTGTCACGATCGGTATGGCGCATCGTGGTCGTCTGAATACGCTGGCGAATATCGTGCGTAAGCCATATGTTGCCATTTTTAATGAGTTCTCTGGCGGTGCGTTTAAACCTGATGATGTCGCCGGTTCGGGTGATGTAAAATATCATCTGGGCTCATCAACTGATATCGAAGTTGATGGTCACTCCGTTCATATTACGCTCCAGCCTAATCCTTCTCATCTTGAGGCCGTTGATCCGGTTGTCTGTGGTAAGGTCCGCGCTATTCAGGATGATACCGGCGATACAGAACATCGTTCTGCCCATATGGGTATCGTGATTCATGGTGATGCGGCTTTTGCGGGTCAGGGTATAGTTTACGAAACCCTCTCCATGTCCCGCCTGAAAGGGTACCGCACCGGTGGTACCATTCATATGGTCGTGAATAACCAGATTGGTTTCACAACTAATCAGGAAAATGCTCACTCAGGTATCTATAATACAGACGTTGCAAAAGCTATTCAGGCTCCGGTCCTGCATGTGAACGGCGATGATGCCGAAGCTGTTATTTATGCGTCTCGCCTGGCTGAAGATTACCGTCAGGCTTTTGCCAGCGATATCGTGCTTGATATCGTCTGTTACCGTCGTCACGGTCATAACGAGATCGATGAGCCGACATTTACGCAGCCGGTTATGTATAAAGCCATAGCTGAGCATGAAACGCCTCATGCGCTTTATGCAAAGCGTCTGGTTGCTGCCGGCGTTGTCACAGATGACGAAGTAAAAGCGCAGTGGGATGCTTTTGCAGGCAAGCTTGATGCCGACTATCAGGCTGCTCAGTCCTATAAAGTGAATAAGGCTGACTGGCTTGAAGGATCATGGCTCGGGCTGCATGCTCCCTCTGGTAAAGCTGAGGATGTATATCCTGAAACAGGTATTGCTCTTGATACGCTGAAAACTATCGGTGCAGCACTGTCGACAACGCCTGAGAGTTTTGACGTTAACTCAAAAATTGCCCGTCAGCTCCGTGCAAAAGCGGATATGTTTGAAAATGGTACGGGTTTTGACTGGGCAACCGGCGAGGCTCTGGGCTTTGGCTCTCTTCTGCTTGAAAAACATCGTGTGCGTCTCTCCGGTGAAGATTGCCAGCGTGGTACCTTCAGTCAGCGTCATGCTGTATTAACCGACCAGGATAACCAGACAACCTATACCCCGCTCAATAATATTTGCGATGATCAGGCGCAGATTGAGATATGGAACTCTTTCCTCTCAGAATATGGTGTTCTGGGCTTTGAGTATGGTTATTCGCTGCGAAACCCTCAGGCTCTGGTGCTGTGGGAAGCTCAGTTCGGTGACTTTGCAAACTGTGCTCAGGTTATTATTGACCAGTTTATTGCATCAGGCGAGACAAAGTGGCTGCGTATGTCTGGTCTCGTTATGCTGCTGCCTCACGGGTATGAAGGGCAGGGGCCAGAACATTCTTCTGCAAGGCTTGAGCGTTATCTTCAGCTCTGTGCAGAAAATAATATGTTTGTCTGCAATATAACGACCCCGGCAAATTACTTCCATGCCCTGCGTCGTCAGCTGAAGCTGGATTATCGTAAGCCGATGATCCTGATGGAGCCTAAATCTCTGCTGCGGCATAAACTTGCAGTTTCTGAGCTGGCTGACTTTGGCCCGGGTACACGCTTTGAGGCTGTGCTTGGCGAGGTGGATAAACTCGCCGCTGACAAAGATATCGAGCGCGTTGTTCTGTGTTCAGGTAAGGTTTATTATGACCTGCTGGCCGAACGCCGTGACAAAGAGCTTGATAACGTTGCCATCGTACGCCTTGAGCAGCTCTATCCTTTCCCTGAGACAGCACTGGCAAAAGAGCTTAAGCGTTATCCGAATGCAGAGGTCATCTGGTGTCAGGAAGAAACAGAGAACGGTGGGGCATGGCTCTTTGCTGACCGTCGGATAGAGAGTGCTCTTACTCTGGTAAAACATAAAGCCGGTCGTCCTGTTTATGTCGGGCGTGCCGCTGCTGCCAGCCCTGCTACAGGCCTCGCCCGTATACATGCGGTTGAGCAGACTGACCTGGTGGAAAGAGCGCTGGGCCTTAAAAAATAAAGGTCTTAGTGCTGAAGCTGATGACATTGCCTGCCGTATTATAGCGGCGCGAAAACAACCGGCAGGGGCAATAACCTGCTGGTCTGAGGTTGAAGAAGGTAAGGATTGAAGATGCCAGTTGAAATTAAAGTTCCTGCCCTTGGTGAGAGTGTTACGACTGCCACTGTTGGTAA